>JALYRQ010000055.1 GCA_030855125.1 bacterium
TGGATTTGAGATCGGTGTTGGCGTCAGCCCTCGATATACATATGTATTATAGGGTGAGTCTATTTTTAAATCGTCTAACGTCAAGTCTTCAGTAGTCTTTCCGTTGATGTATTTAAATGTTGCATCGACCTGAAGCGGCATTCCGATACGGATGCGCTCCCAGAGAATCCCAGCCACAACCCTTCGAGTATGTGTCTGCCGAGCCTCGCCTTCTAGAATTGAAGCCATCGTAATAACATCTTTGAGCGGCCGGCCAAATGCTTCGATAGCATCAGCAATTTCTTTTTCTTGAATTTTTTTATTAAACGTTGAAGTCAATAATCCAACAATTTTTTCTGGCCGAGCGTCAGCGCCCAATAAATAGGTATCAGGAAAAAGATACCCTTCACGCACCGTGGCAGTATTAATAAAGAGCGCATCATTAAAGAGTGGATAATTTTTCTTCACAATTGCAGCAATTTCTTTGACCGATGAGCCTTCGGGAATAGTGGTCCGTAGTTGATCCATATTATATTCACCTCGAGTTACCCGGCGTGCTACTTCAAACACATTTATCGGCTGCTCAAAATAGTATTGCCCGCCAACAACTTTGTTTTCATGCTTCAGCAACAGAACAAAATTAACAAATGAGATGCGTGAATTAATAATATCTTGTTCTTCAAGTTGACGGCCTATTTCAGATACACTCTGTCCATCTGAAATCGCCACCGCTCGATTTACCGGAAAGTTAAGCGGCGGTCTAAATGAAAAAAGATACCACACACTTACAAGCAGGAGCGCAATAAGCACTCCAGCGAGCATATATAACACTATGGGTTTACGCAAAGCTCGTTTAAACATAACTATACGGGCAAATTGGTTGGAGCCTGAGCTCGTTTTGATTCAATGCGCTGAAGACCGGGCGTCATGACTGATGATGATGGGAAGTGATACAAGGTTGCAAGTTCTTCACTGGTCAAGATCATGGTCTTATCAACATGCGGAGCAAAGAAAAACATGCGGCGCTTGTAGGCATCAAGTTTCACTTTTTTCTGACGGTTCATTCTAATATTTCGGAAATCATCCCATGGATAATCGGTATCAGTACCTTCTGCTTTCAGCCCATTAAATGCGGCATAATGCCGCTGCTTTACCGGAAGATTTGTCACCGGATCTATCCCTTCTTTTTCTAGAGGATCACCAAAGGTTGCGCTGAAATGTCGGAACAGTCCTCGCAATGAGGTTACCGATGTATTGTTATATGCTCCCTTATCGGCAATATACATTACCCGGATACCCGTATCAAATGCTGCCTTTTGAACACTGCGATGCAATGCATCAATAACTTTATTTTCTTCTGTTGAAAGTGTGCGGCGGCCCTCGGCAGTCACACTTTGGAAGAATCGAGTTCGGAGTGTATCAACCTCTTTTGTCCAATCACTCTTTTTAGAAAAGAGTCCCCGCTTTTCTTTCTTGTGCGCGCGGATTACAAACTGGAGCCAGATCTGTTCACTTGGTTTGATACTATTGAGCACTTCAAGAACGGTACCGATTGGGTTGACTTCATTTTCAGGTTTTGGGTTTTTATCCAAACCATAATCAATATATGTTTTGAGCGGTAGCGGATCAGGCAGGGTCAATTCATAATTTGCTGCCCACATTTCGTATTTGTCGGGATTGTAGACCATCTCTTTTGAGTAGTCTTCGACCTGGCGAACTTCCACTTCCGGATACTGACTATAAATATGTGCTTCAACAATCTGACGCATATTTTCGCGGGTCCAAATATAAAAGTGAACCTGACCGCCGATTGATACGAGTTCCAGAGAAAACCAAGCGCGGGTTTTACCTTCCCAATAGCGAGCAATAAAGGTACTCTCACCACCAGTTTGATAGAAACCGTTAATGAGAATTTCCATCGCCGCCGGTGATTTCATAATTTCACGTGGCAATCGAACTTCGAGCAACACTACTTTTGTCGATGAGAAAAAGAAATAGCGGACATATCGCAGCCACACTTTCCAGAATATGAAACCAAGTAACAATGGCAGCCAGATCGGATACAAATAAAGCAATACTGCAAACACACGATAGGTTGTTTCCCCGTACAAACTTACAAAAAAGTCGCGGAACATAATATACCTATTGTAAGCGAACTTGACGGTTTACGCCAGAGAATATCTTCCTTCTTTATCTTTTCTAAAGAATTTTGGATTTTGGAGATTGACCATGATAGTATTTTCTTTAACATAGCGTTCTTTCAATACCTTTTCAATGATCTTTTCTTTGGTGAGTGGTCCGTGCTGTTCTAATACTTTCTTGATAACGTCTTTTACCACACCAGAAATATAACCCCATTCAGAGAGTGCATACAGTCCGCGGCCGACGAGTACAAATCGTGGGTCTTTGATCAATTCGTTGTGAGTTGTAGCAACGTGAGCCTTTCGCTTGAAGAGCTTCTCGATCTGCTTTGCAACTTCAGTAAAGTGGATTGGAGAACCATGCTTTCGAATGACAAGGAAGGCATAATCACGCATTCCTTTAGCATTTACGTTTGGAGACGTTGCTTTACCCCATTCACCGAGCGGGTTTCGAGAGATCGCCTTTGAAAGCGCGAGCCATCGTTTAAGAATTTCTTCTTTCTTGTATTCATCTGAAACTTCTTTAACGTGTTCTAAAAATGCAGAGATTACATCCTGCTCAGAAATAAGATCATCGTCTGAAAGACTGGTGTAGAGTTTGTGAAGTGAAGAGTGAACTTTTTCTGAAAGCTCTTCGTCGATGTACCATCGATGCTTATATTTCTCATCTTCTTTATGTTTCTTGAATCCTTCACCAAGAATAAGGAGAAGCATCAAATGATTGTGTGTGCTTTTGTCTTTGGTGATCTGATTGAGGAGATCTTCTTCAGGGAGAATGCCACCGAGAGAATGGATAATCGTTTCAAGTTCATCAAATACTTTTTTCTCTTTTTGGTATTCCTTAGATTTACGAATAGTCGCAATAGCGTGATTTTCGATCTGTCGGACGCGTTCGCGGGTAATATTGTACTTTTTACCGATTGCTTCAAGGGTCATACGGTCTGTACTTTTACCGAGGCCGTAGCGGTTGGTCATTACATCTCGTGCGCGGTCTGGTAGCACCGAAAGAAGATGTTTTGTTACCTGCTTGGGCTTAAATGTGATTGCGGCCATAGGGTTAATTATAATGAATGTTTGACTACTCGTCTAATGTATTACTAATATTTATCATTCTCCTGACAAAAAGTCAAGTCGATGGTGT
>JALYRQ010000025.1 GCA_030855125.1 bacterium
CTACCAGCCTGAAACCCAAAAGCCGTTGAGGAGGTGGCTGATGTATTTAAGTGAAGAGCCTGAAGACCATTGGCGGTGTTGTTAGAACCAGTGGTATTTCCAGAAAGTGCCTGAAAACCATTGGCGGTGTTGGAAGAACCAGTGGTATTTGCATAAAGAGCATGATAACCGGTGGCGGTGTTGTTAGAACCAGTGGTATTTGAAAAAAGAGCCTGGTATCCAGTACCTACATTACCGCTACCTGTCATCGTTAAGTTCCCTGCATTAGCAAAGAAATAGTTGAAAAGGGTGGTAGATGCCGTGGCGAGAGTTACTCCGTTGTACATGTATCCACCACCTGCTGCAATGTTGATGTTACCTCCGAATGTTGAGGTGGCGGTGGTGGTGCCGGTGAAGTGTGAAGCGACAACTTCGCCCACCACTGCGAGTTTTGCATATGGAGATGTTGTACCAACACCGACATTACCTCCGTTAGGATTAAGTGAAATATCATACCAGGTTGCGTTTGTACGATGACGCCCCTGCATCCAGGTATAACCTGAACTTGATATTCCCATGAATAATCCAATGTTTGAATTTATTGTACCAATGGCAATACTACCGTTTGGCGTTGCCGTCGTTGATGGTGCCGCATTTGTACCGTTAGCAATATCTAATCCAACAAGTGGATTTGCCTCTCCAATTCCGACCCTTCCTGCATTAGTTACGACAAATTGTGTTGCCGATGAAGAACCAATTGCAAATGATGGCCCTAGAATACCACTTGGATTTACAGAAAGCATTGCCCATGGAGATGTTGTACTCATTCCAACAAAACCATTGGTAGTATTTGCTGATAAGGTTGGAATTGATGAAGCCCCTACGGTCAAACCTCCCCATACATCAAGGGTTGTGGCCGGTGTTGAAGTACCAATTCCTAAGCGGACATCTGCAGCACCGTATTGAACAAACCGCATTGTTCGGGAAGAAGAATTTCCTAAATTAATTCCATAATAATTTCTACTACTACTATCGATACCTCCATCAATCTTTACCTTTTCACTGCCATTACCTTGAAACACAATCTGTCCGTGATCACTTACTGCTCCAATATCATTAAGAGTAATTGTTGCACGTAAACTATTTGTTATGGTCAATTGCGATGAAGGGGTGGTTGTTCCAATACCAACATTCCCAGCTGTATCAATAAAGAGTGATGACGTACCTGTTATTGCTGTACCGTTTGCATTGTAGTACGCAAGTTGACCTGTAGTTCCAGAACCAACAGTGCCTGACCCACCTGCTCCGCCAATACAGGTTCCTGAAATTGCATAACATCCGGAAGCAAGGTTAATGCCTCCACCGAAGGTTGAAGTTGCAGTGGTTGTACCGGTAAAATATGCTCCCACAATTTCGCCAACTACAGAAAGCTTTGCATACGGCGACGTGGTGCCGATACCGACATTACCACTGCCATCAATACGCACACGTTCATTTGATATTTCTTCTCCACCTGTATAGAATCGAATATCTGCTGCTAATTTTTGTGCAACTATGTTAATACCGCTAGAATTAACAGCGTTACTACTAAGCGCTAACCGCGAAGCAAAATGTGCATATGCAGGGAGATAATTACTACTTGCTGCTCCTATATAACCAATATCACCTACATTATTTCTTATACTTATAAGAGTGTTAGCTAGAGTCCCTGAACTTTCATTTTCTACGCTTAATAACCTGAGTGTATTGTTTAAGCTACCAGTAACATGCAATTTACTTGTAGGAGTAGTGGTTCCAATTCCAATATTCCCAGCAGTACTCAGAAACAATGATGAAGTTGCAGTCAATGTGGTGCCATTTGCGGCATAGTATCCAAATTGTCCGGTGGTACCTGAACCCACAGTACCTGAGCCTCCAGCTCCACCGATACATGTTCCAGCGACTGCATAACATCCGGTAGCAAGATTAATCCCCCCACCGAATGTTGAGGTGGCGGTGGTGGTGCCAGTGAAGTATGCACCGACGATTTCTCCGACAACTGATAGTTTTGCGTATGGTGAGGTGGTGCCGATACCGACGTTGCCTGCAACATCTATTGTTAACCTTTCACGCAACACCTGACCACTATCACCTACATGAATGCTCAATTTTGAATTTGCATAACCACTACCTGGGATAGCGGAAATACGAGCAAAACCATTAGGAACAATTGTACTGCGGAAAAGAATTCCACCCCCAGCTTGGGCATTTCCAACTATAGAGTTTGTGACAGTAATTGAGTTATGGAACGAACCAATAGAATTTGTACTCACATCAAGTGAGCTTCCCATAACTGGTGAAGCAGTGCCAATGCCAACAGTACCATTTTGCAAAACATTTAATGCGTTTGAACCTACAGCAAATCCTCCAGCAAAAGTTGAGGTGGCTGTAGTTGAGGTGGCGGTGAAATATTCGCCGACCACTTGGCCGGTAACTGAAAGCTTGGCGTATGGTGAGGTGGTGCCGATACCGACATTTCCTTCAGAACCTATTGCGCCGAGAATAGTGAGCTTTGATGCATCATTTGGACCGATTTGAGTTGAAGAAGCAATGTTGTTGATAATTCCGTAACCAAAAGCTGATGCACCGATAGCAGAAGCGGTGGTGGATGCACCAAAGGCCACACTATAATCTGCGGTTGCTAAGTTGTTATATCCAAATGCTGAGGCGAGAGTGCTTGAGGCAATGTTCAAATGTCCAATTGCAATAGCTGTACTCGTTGCAAAGTTTGCATAACCCAATGCCGAAGAAGTAAACCCGAGTGCACTATTTAAGGCACCGAAAGCTGAGGAAAACTGACCGGAGGAAAAATTTTGATATCCATATGCAAGTGAACCTATATTGGATGCGGTATTAAAATATCCGATTGCAATACTTGATACTGAGCTCGCTGTATTAGCAGCACCAACTACGATAGAGTTAGCCCCGCTTGCTACTCGAGATGCATTGCCCCGAGATGATTGAATATCAAGAGCCCCACTACCACGAGCATTTCCGCTAGTGTCGCCAATTATGGTTGCAGATGTTCCTGACTGAAGCACCGAGAGTCGTCCGGTAACTGCCACGTCATATGCAAATGTTGATGAAGCTGTGGTTGACGTTGAAACAAAATTTTGACCAACGACGAGTCCAGCTACAGAAAGTTTTGCATATGGTGTTGAAGTACCAATTCCCACATTACCCGTTACGCCATTAATTCTCATTCTTTCAGCTAGTGATTGTAAGGTTGAACCTGAACTTCCAATAGCTGATGTTTGGAAGATGAGTGAACCTGGTGTAGCCGTACCAGTTGATTTTCCTCCAGCTATTGTTAATGATGCACCAGCATTGTTTGTGCCTGAGCCTCCGGTGGAGTTGATGGTGATACCTGCAGGTGAAGCTTTGGTCACACCTGAGCCAAAGTAGGCATCGGTGATGGCGCCGTTAGTGTCTGATGAGCCGATGACGAGTTGGTTACTTGCGGTAACAGCTGCACTATATCCAATGGCAATAGATGAAGTTGCGATATTAACTGCAGATGGTCCGGTTCCAAATCCCAAAAATGTGTTATAACTACCATTTCCAATTAACCCAGCATCCGCTCCTATGTATGTATTACGTGTTCCAGTTACATTTGCATCACCTGCATATGCTCCCATGAAAACATTAGCACTACCTGTGGTATTGTATGTACCTGCACTAAATCCAGAAAAGGTATTGTTATTACCAGTAGTATTACCAAATCCTGCCCCAGCGCCAAAAAAATTATTGTAGCTTCCAGATGTATTTAAATATCCTGCATTGCTACCAAAAAAGTTATTACTACTTCCAGAAGTTGTATTTATTCCACTTTCTTTTCCCATAAATAAATTATAAGTTCCAGTGACACCCGCAGTAGTTGTTGGTGTTGCACCTGCAAGATAGAAATTTTGTGTTCCTGTCGCATAGGCAAAAGATGTACCATTCAAAAAATATTGCTGAGCATCAAGATTTCCTGACACCGAAAGCTTTGTCCATGGAGATGAAGTTCCCAATCCGACATTGCCTGTTGTATCTAAGAATAATGTTGATGTTGCAGTGAGTGCTGTACCGTTGGCAGCATAGTATCCAAATTGTCCGGTGGTACCTGAACCCACAGTGCCTGACCCGGTAGTTAAACATGTTCCGGCGACAGCATAACATCCTGTCGCAATATTTATTCCACCGCCGAAGGTTGAGGTGGCCGTGGTTGTACCCGTGAAGTGTGAAGCGACAACTTCGCCAACAACAGAAAGTGCAGCATATGGTGATGTCGTGCCGATCCCCACATTACCTGCTCCGTAATTGATTCCGCTGGTAACATTATCCCATTGTGATGTAAGACCAAGACTTGATGTGGCTGTAAGTGCATAACCTCCTGTTGAATTACCCACAAGGAGCTGGCCGTACACTGGAGCAACGCTGAGACCAGTTCCACCATACAACACACCGACTGAAGTTGTGGCGGAAATAACTCCGTTGTTTGCCTGAAGTGGACCGTTGAGTGAACCAACCGTGAGTGTGCCGCTGAATGTATTTGATCCAGTAAAGGTGTTTGCAGAATATGCTTTTGGAATAGTTGTAGATCCGTGAATGTAAGCATTGACACGCGCATCTGTGTAGTAGAGATTTGAGCCTTCGTTAACATTGGTGGTAATCAAACCAAGTGATGATGTAGAAGTTAGCGTATAACCACCGCTCGCATTTCCCACCAAAATATTTCCATATGAAGGCGCAACTGAGATCCCCGTTCCTCCTCGTGCGACAGAAAGTGTTCCAGTCCATGAAGGAGTGAAGGTGTGGGTTGAGCCAGAAGAAACGATAGAGAGCAAAATGTTTGCATCAGAACTGGTAGCAAAATTTTGCGTTGTGGCTGTTAATCCATTGAGATTTGTGATTCCTCCACCAGCTCCTCCGGAAAGACATACTCCCAAAATAGCAAAACATCCATTACTTAGATTGATACCATTGCCGAATGTGGAGGTTGCCGTAGTTGATGAAACTGACAACGTGCCGGCTTGAATACCTCCGGCAAAGGTTGAGGTGGCGGTGGTTGAGGTGGCGGTGAAATATTCTGCCGTAGCTCCTGCGACGGTACAGTTGGTGTCTCCTGGTGCGCAGGTTGGGTTTAATGTTTCACCGGGAGTGTAGGGTGATGCGGGAGGTGCGGCCAGGACAAAATCTGTACCTGAAAAAGGACCCAAAATAATCGCAATTATGATAATTGCGGAAACTAATTTTTTAAATTTTCTTGAAATTTTCATTACTGAAACCGGCCCTTCACTCACCTCTCTATTTTACCTCAGTTCGCTTCATTTTACCCCTAATTTTAAAGCTTAAATGTGGATAACAGCCGAGATAGAAAATACTGTGTTATAATTTCAAAATATGAACGAAGAATCCCAGAAACCAGTAATCAATTTACCAGCAAAAGATCTGCCAAATCAGCCTATTACGCTTCACGAAGTTGAGGAAGAAATTGAGAAGCGTTTATCACTTATAGACAAAGAATTCAGCCGAGGTTTTGATTTTATTAAAGGACAGCCAAAAACTGTCACATTCTTTGGTGGATCACGTTTCCCTGAAGAAAATGAGTATTATCAGAGAGCACGCCGCATTGCTGCCAAGCTTTCACCGCTTGGATACTCAATTGTCACCGGTGGCGGCCCTGGAATAATGGAAGGAGCCAACCGCGGGGCGTTTGAAACCGAAGGAAAATCAATGGGATTAAGTATTAAGCTTCCCAATGAGCAGGTTCGTAACCCCTATCTCACTGACTCGATCGATTTTTACTACTTTTTTACCCGAAAAGTCATGCTCGCCTTCTCTGCCGAAGCATATCTGTTTTTTCCTGGTGGATTTGGTACATTTGATGAACTTTTTGAAATATTGACCCTCGTTCAGACCAAAAAAATTGAGAAAGTTCCAATTATTCTTGTCGGAAGTGACTTTTGGAACGAAGTTGAAGCATTTATGAAAAAGAACATGCTTGAAAAAAATCAGGCTATTGATGAGCAAGACCTAAGCCTCTATCAAATCCTGGATGATGAAGATGCGGTCATCAAAGCCATTCAGTCTGCCCCAATTCGTGTCGGGGTGCGTTTAAAACATTCCTAAATGTTTGAGTTACATACGAAAAAGTGTATTCCCTGTGAAGAAGGTACCGAGCCGCTCACCCCGGAACAAATTCGGGAACATCTAAAAAATGTTAATGCGTGGAACGTAAAGCCGCGTGAGGCGGCCACGTCCCAAGGAACAACACATATTGAAAAAACCTTGACCTTTGTTGATTTTAGGCACGCACTTGGTTTTGTAAATGAAGTGGGCGATCTTGCCGAACATGAAGGCCATCATCCAGATCTAAACATTCATAGCTGGAATAAAGTAACTATCACACTCAGTACTCACTCGATTAAAGGCCTTTCTGAAAATGATTTTATTATGGCCACAAAGATAGATCAGATACTGAAGGATGATGTGAAATAATCACGTAAAATCTTGTCACGCGGCAAAATAAAAGAGCTGGAGTCAAAGTGACTTCAGCTCGATTGTTTATCCTGCTGCAGCCATATGCATCTTGGGCCGAACCATTTCCATAAGCTGATGCTCGTAGGTTTGGTTCGGCTCGATCTGCGTGAGCCGGTGAAGAATAAGTGCCTGAACATGCAGGCGCGGCATGGTCGCGTTGATCGGAAGCACGTCGGTGTGTTCGTAGAGTGCCTCCAAGGTTTCCGGGCCATACTCCCGGTATTCGTGCAGGCGCCGCTCGATCACTTCGTCGCCGTTGTCGTTGCGATCCTCCTGTTGAGCGCGTTTGCGCAAACGCTCCCTGCACAAGTGCTCAGGAGCATCGAGGTAGAACGTCAGGACGTTCCGTACCCCACGCGCCATCATCATCTCCTTGAACTGCCGGACTTGGCCCGGGCTTCGCGGAGCATCGAAGATCAAACTGCAGTCGAGGTCGATGACCTCCAACCGCGAACTGACGTAAGCCATGACGGACTCGTCAGGAACCCGCTTGCCGGCCGACATGATCGTGGCGATCCGGCCGGCCTCCTCGTCTCCAACCCGCGCCTGCTCGACGAGCATGCGGAAGTAATCCCCTGTGCCAATGAGCTGATACCCTAGTCCTTTGAGCGGACCTGAGGCATTGCCCTTACCGGCACCTGGGCCGCCAAACAACAGCGAAGCAACTTTCACACGAACCTCCCGACAAAACAGAAACCACCCATCAGTTCTTGCTTATCCGTAAGCAGAACTTAACCCTCTTTTAATGAGATTATCACATATATGCTACAGCTGCAAAGGGTCAGCTAACTTTACCTGACTGCGAACACTTTTAACCCGAATAATTTCGTATGACACTTTTCCATGTACAAAATGAGCTTTGATGGTCAATCCTTGCTGAGTATCATCTGAAAAATATTGATCGAAGATAAAATTTCCAAGCGAGTAAAAGATCATTTTATTTTTATATTCTTCTGACTCTTGAACAACGTGTGGATGATGTCCGATTACAAGATCAACGCCATCATCAATAAGTCCGCGATAAAAACTTTTTTGAGTTTTATTTGAGACGAGTTTGTATTCTTCTCCACCGTGGATCATCGCTATATAAAATTCATCAGGAGATCGTTCGAGTGTCTCGACAAATTCTCTTGCTTTACTGTAATTAAAATGTGGATTGGTAATATTAAAACCAACAAATACAAATTTTTGATCGTTGATTTTTTTATGCAACACATAGGTTGGTCCAAACGCAAAAGGATGACCCAGAACATCAATTCCTGCCGCTCGTACATGTTGAACCGTTTCATCGTACCCTGCCGTACCAAAATCAAAGGTATGATTATTGGCCAGCGAAACAATGCTGATATTATGTTCCTTCAATACTTTGGGCATGCGGGTATGGAAATCAAACCGCACCGATTGTGACGGTGTACGGGTATGGTTTGAAAGTACCGGGCCTTCTAAATTCCCCACAACCGTATCAACACTTTTAAGGAACGGAGCAATATACGCAAAAGGATAGGAATCACCGTTCCTATCCATTAAGAGTTCTACATTGCGTCCCATCATAATATCTCCAACAAACAGAAGCGTAGTAGTTGAAACCCTTGTTTCAGCAACGAGGTCTGCTTCCTTGTCATTCTCTAGACTTTTTTCCTGTTGAATAAACTCCTGAACAAAAGGGATTTGAGCCCCAAAAATGATCAGAGCACCGCCGATGAGCACGGTCAGGAGAATTGTTTTCATGAAGATTAAGTAACTTTTGCTGACTGCTTACAGTGTTCAACGTCTAAAGTGAGACTTCGCAAAATTCTGAGCATATGCTTTGTATTGAGAGAGTAAAAAACTTCCTGACCTTTTTTCTCGCAATCAACAAGCTCGCATTCTTTGAGCGTTGCAAGATGCTGAGAAATTGCAGGCTGGGTAAGACCCACTTTTTCCACCAGCTCTGTCACGGTCTTTGAGCCTCCCATAAGGAGTTCAAGGATCTTATAACGGGAAGGGCTTGCAATACCTTTTCCGAGCTGCTGAACTTTATCGCACATGTCTGACATGTTTATATATTAGCAAACACTTATGTAAAGTCAAGCAAAATTGAAGAAAAGCAAAATAACGATGGTCTGGTGACTGGACCCGAGGATCTCGTTATTTTGCTTTTCTAAGATTTTGCGCTTAACTGATTTTCGAAGCGTCATGCGGTTCATTCACGCAGTGTTTGCAGATTCCGCAATTACAATTGCAGCTGCCTGCCCATTTTTTGTTACCGTCTCCTCGGCAATGTTTACACTCCCAGCGGCCACACTGACAGCTTCGGCGTAACACCATCGCAATACCAATCATTAAAACAAAAATCGGCCAGAGAATATCCCACTGAAGCGGCGTAAGTACCCCAACGTTTTTAAAAAGAAATAAAACTCCAACAAGCATTACCACAAATCCTAAACGCATTTTAATAGAATTATTTTCTAATAACTCTATTATACCTGAGTTAGGCTGTTTGACGCAACGACTGATTGGTCAATTGTGTTCTGAAGTTTGAGAGCAGATTCACGCATTGCAGAAATTAATTGCTGCTGGATTTTAGTGAGGTGTCCAACTTTTTGTTTTTCAAGCATTTCAAGATTCAACAAAATCGCTGCCAGAGGCGAGCGCATGTCAAAAAGCATATGCGTAATGGGGTTTTCAATAGTATTCATGGTAATCAGCAATTATTATGTCATTCGTAACCGATACCCAACTCCGCGGATTGTTTCTATACACGGATCAGAACCGCTCCTGAGTTTTTTTCGTAAATTATTAATATGCACGTCCATAATATTACTGAACGAACTAAAATTGTAATCCCAGACATGATCCAAGACTTCATCTCGTGTCAGCACTTTGTTTGGATGCCGCAAAAAATATTCTAATATATTAAATTCTTTAAGTGTAAGCGGAACTTCCCTGCCTTCAAAGTATACTCTGCGTGTTGCGGTATTTAATGTAATATCCCCCCAGGTTAATTCAGGCGTCAGTCCTTCACGCGGACGTCGAGATAATGCCCGGAGTCGTGCTAATAATTCATCAAGTGAAAAAGGTTTAGTAAGATAATCATCAGCACCAGCATCAAGTGCATTTACTTTATCTCCGGTCGCATCTTTTCCCGTGAGCATCAATATTGGAAGGAGAACATTATGAGCACGTGCTTCTTTGCATATTTCAACACCGCTTTTTCCTGGGAGCATCCAGTCGACAACAACAAAATCGTAATCCATCGCATTCATCAATAAATGCCTGCAAGCCTCGGTTCCATCGAGGAATGATGTCACCGCATACCCTTCATGCTCGAGACTGGTACTCAGCGATTTATTCAACGCTTGATCATCTTCAATAAGTAATATTTTCATATGCTTGTTACTCAGACGAATATATGGCTATGCACTTACTGATAACGCTAGGGTTTCTTGTCTGTATTCTCGATAAATTTTAAAAAAGATAATGCCAAAAAGGAGTAAATCTCTGTAAATATATAGAATACGATCAATGAAATAATTACTGAGAGCAAAATGCCTGTATCCGGCCGAAACACAAGTTTAAAAAAGGTGATCAGAGTCACGATCATCGAAACAATGACCGCAGTTACTTCAACAACGAAAGCATACGGTGACGTAATATCCAACGTGCGAAGTTTTCGTCGGAAAAATGGTGTTAACAGAGCCATACTTATATATCTTCTCCTGTATTTCCGCCTATCACATCACGAGCCTGGCGTGAGCGATCAAGAATTTTTTTTGCCGCAGGATTGA
>JALYRQ010000026.1 GCA_030855125.1 bacterium
GTAATAAGAATGATTCAAACTATGTATGGGCTCGCCAGCATCTTGATCGAAGTGTAGCGAGCTGCGCATGGTGGTGGTCGACTGGTCGAAAGCTTCTTGAAATTGTCCCAGAATCTCCTATATGCTGGAATCCGAGTGAAATAGAAAAAGGAGCACAAGAAATGCTCACTGCAGTGCGATCACTGCATGATATTAACGGAGAAATAAAAGTTGAAGCAGAAGAATATTTTACTAGACTTCGAACGTATGTATGGAAGACTCATTGGCTCCAGTATTATAAAAAGTAATTATTTCGACTATGAAAATTGCCCAGGTAGTATCATTGGTTGAAAGTGTTCCTCCTCAATCTAAAAATGGACTGGAATTCATTGTTTCGTGGCTGACAGAAGGACTTGTTCAACGTGGCCATGACGTAACCCTCTTTGCTCCGGGTAATTCAAAGACGCACGCCCATCTTAAATCATTATTGCCCAAAGGTACGAGTATTAATATTGTGCCATTGAATGAAATGGAATTGGATATGGCCGGATTTAGTTTTTGGAATGTTATGTACGCTGCTCATTTTGCTCAGGATTTTGATATTATTCACTGTCACAATGATGGAGCTGCAATGGTTCCCTATGTAAAAACTCCAATTATTCAAACACTTCATCACCCGTATAAACATGAGTTTTTGGAACCCTACTTAAAACTTCCAGAATATGCTAAAACACTCGATTTTATTACTGATCAATACAGCAAAATTAATTATGTGACGATCAGTAAACGTCAGCAGGAGCATTTCAAGCAGGCAGAGCCTTTTTACTTTAAGAAATACACCACTATTTATAATGGTATTCCGCTCGAGCAGTTCAGTTTCAATGAACATCCTCAAGATTATTTATTTTTTATTGGGTACATCCGAAAAGACAAAGGGGCCGATGTGGCTGTCCAGGTGGCAAAAGCCCTCAACATGAAACTTATTTTAGCAGGGGAGAATAAAGGTCAAGAAGTATTTTTTAAAGAACATATTGAACCATATCTCAACGATAAAATTACCTATATTGGCCCTGTAGATTTCGAACAGAAAAATGAGCTCTATAAAAATGCGATCGCAACACTGGCACCGCTTTCTTGGCACGAGCCGTTTGGATTGACCCTGGTAGAATCACAAGCGTGCGGAACTCCGGTCATTGCCTTCAATAAAGGGGCAGCTGCAGAGATTATTTATCATGGAAAAACCGGATTTGTTGTAAACACAATTGATGAAATGTGTGAAGCTGTCAAAAAAATCGGCGAAATTTCTAGAAAAAACTGCCGGGAATGGGTTGAAAAGAATTTCAGCATTGAAAAAATGGTTGATGAGTATGAAAAATTTTATACAACGTTATTGCAATGAAAATAGCTATTATCTCAAAACTATGGGAAGAGACATCACCGTTTTCTGTGGGAGGAACGGGCGTTGCGGTGGGAATTTTGGCAGATGAATTGGTAAAACGGGGACATGATGTGACACTTTTTGCCACGGGAGACTCAGTAACTAAAGCAAAACTCATATCTGGCCGCGACAAACCCTGGGGCAATGAATATTCTGAACCGATTGAGTATTTGCATATGGCCGAAGCATTCTCACCAAAATACAATTTTGACATCATCGATGCTCATGTTGAGCAAAAAGCATGCTTCTTTGCTGACGCAACAAAGACACCAACATTGATCAATATTACGTATGGAGAATTTGGTGATGAGCAAAAAGTATTTGATCGATATCCGCACTTGAATTATGTCGGAATTTCTCATGAAATGAAGAAGGTGTTGCCCAAAATAAATTGGGTGGATGTCATCTATCACGGCATTGATGTGAACTTGTTTGAATACAATGATATGCCTGATGATTATCTGCTTTTCCTTGGCCGCGTATCTCCCCAAAAAGGCCCTCATATAGCCATTAATGTGGTAAAAAAGCTTGGCAAAAAACTCATCATCGCCGGCAAAATGTCCGATGCAGATAAAGCATATTTAGATGAGAAAGTGATGCCGTTTATTGATGGTAAACAGATCATGTATGTTGGTATTGCAGATTTTAAAAAGAAAGTTGGGTTGTTAAAAAATGCAGCCGCACTTTTGCACCCAATTCAGTATGTTGAAGCGTTCGGCTTAACGATTATAGAAGCGTTTGCTTGCGGTACTCCAGTGATTTCGTATGATAACGGAGCACCGCGCGAAATTATTGCTGACAGAAAAACAGGTTTCATCGTCAATAGTGAAGAAGAGATGGCAGAAGCGGTAAAAAATCTTCACACAATTTCAAGAAAAGCGTGCCGCGACCATGTTGAGAGCAAGTTTACTGTAGAGAAAATGGTTGACGAATACGAATCTTTGTATAAAAAAATTATTAGTTCTTCTGAATGATAAAAAAACCTTGGTTCAAACGATCAGTGGTCTACCAAATCTATCCTTGGAGTTTTAAAGATACCAATAATGACGGTGTAGGAGATCTCCAGGGCATTATTGAAAAACTTGATTATTTAAATGATGGCACATCTAAGTCGCTCGGAGTTGGCGCTATTTGGCTTTCACCGATTTATAAGTCGCCGATGAAGGATTATGGCTATGATATTTCTGACTATTACGATATCGATTCTCGTTTTGGAACGCTCGAGGATTTTGATGAATTGGTAAGGGAATGCCGCAAACGTGACATAAAAATCATTATGGATTATGTGACGAGTCACACGTCATCAGAACACCCGTGGTTTACTCAATCCCGCTCATCAAAAGATAATCCAAAACGCGATTGGTATGTGTGGCGTGATCCAAAACCTGATGGTTCGCCGCCGAATAATTGGCTGAGTATTTTTGGCGGGCCGGCGTGGACATTTGATGAATTTACCGGTCAATATTATCTTCATCATTTCCTTAAGGAACAGCCTGACCTCAACTGGCGCAATGAAGAAGTCCGTGAAGAAATGAAACGCATTTTGAATTTTTGGATGACGCGCGGCGTTGATGGATTTCGGGTTGATGCTATCAGTCACTTCATTGAAGACAGCGAATTCCGCGACAATCCACTTAATGAAAAGTTTGTTGAAGGCAAACACAGTCCCTTCATGAAATATGTGCCAAAATATAGTATGGATCAGCCAGAATTGCGTGAAGTGGTGGAGCTTTTGTGTGATACACTCAACAACCATGAAGAAAAATTCATGGTCAGTGAGATGAGTGCGGGTGGCAAAAAGTTTTTTGATTCATATCGCTATTCGCCGACAAAACTGCATGCGCCGTTCAATTTCAGTCTTATTCACATGAAGTGGAGAGCCTCTTCATACCGCCGATTTATCGATAACTTTGAGCGATTGCTTGATAAAGATGAGATCCCAACCTATGTGCTCGGAAACCACGATCAGCCGCGTGTTGCAACACGCCTTGATCGGCTACGAGCCCGAACCTCAGCCATGCTTTTGCTCACCATGCGAGGTTTGCCATTTATCTATTATGGTGAGGAATTGGGTCTTAAAAACGTTAAAATTCCGGCTCATAAATTGAAGGACAATCTTAATCTTCAGGGTGAAATGTTTGTCAGTGAACTGAAAGCCGGGCATACAAGCCGAGATCCAGCGCGTACGCCAATGCTCTGGAATGCAGGCAAACATGCAGGATTTTCGTTTGCTGATCCGTGGCTGCCACTCTCTCGTGGATACAAAACCAAAAATGTTGAAGCGCAGACAAAAGATGAAAAATCGATGCTCAATTTGCATCGAAAATTAATTCATTTTCGCAACAAATCGACTGCCCTTGTTGACGGAGCCTATTCATCAGTCATTGGTCAATCAAAAAAGTTATATATCTACAAACGTGAAAGCCGCGAGGAAAAATTGTTGGTGCTATTGAATTTTTCGAAAGAAACGGTGACTGAACCATTGCCAGAAAACAGTAAATATAAAATTATTTGCTCAACGTACATGGATGAAAAAGGCGAGGGGAGTATCAAGGATGAGATTACGTTAAGACCGTATGAGGGGTATTTGTTGCAGGTGAAAGGGTAAAGACCTCTCTCGCGGGGAGAGGTCTATTATTTCTTTAAGTGAAAAACCGTGGCAATGAGTGCCAAATTTTTAATAATATATTGACCTTCGAGCGTTGGAACAAACCTTTTAACCCATACTGCTGCTGGAAGTGTCAAAAGCGGCATGAATGTGGTGATCATGTGAGCCGCAAAAAGCCATTTGCTGAGCTTTGTGAGGCGTGGCATGAGGAAAAGGATACCTAAAATACACTCAAAAATACCAAAAGCGATCAAAAATCCAGATGGAGTGATGAATGCGGGCAGGGTTTGCTTTTGCAAAGCTTCAACGAGGGGAGTGGCAGGGCTAAGATCAAAGACTTTCAGGATTCCGAACCAAAAATAAATAATAAAAAGCGAAATTCGTGAGAATAACTCAATTTTTGACATAACTCAAGTATATCACGTGTATTTTTTTTTGATGCTTTTTTGATCGTTTTTTTACAAATTCCATACATGTGGTGAGCTTTTAATTATCCACATAATTAGCCATATTTTAGTAAAAACAGTCTCGTGCATATGATATTATAATAGTATTGAATTCAAGTATCGTTTCTTTGTGAAAAACAGTTTGAACAATTATCGAAGATGGTTTAAGAAATCACGGTTTGGTGTACCGCAGCTTTTTGTTTTTTTTATAATCTTTTCACTTGTGTTCCAAGGGTTCCCAGCACCGCTTGCTCAGGCTGCTCCGGGTGTTCCAAATATTTTGAGTTACCAAGGCCGACTTACTGACGCGAGTGGAAATCTTTTGGGTGGATCAGGAACAACGTATTATTTTAAATTTTCTATCTGGGATAGCCCAACAGTTGGAGGTGGAAATCGAGTTTGGCCAATTTCCGCTCCCGGCACAATTACACAGACTGTTCGACAAGGAGTTTTTCATGCAAATATTGGTGACACAGCCAACGGATATCCTGACACCCTCAATTACGATTTTAGCCAGAATAGTTCAGCGTATCTCCAGGTTGAAGTTTCTGCTAACAACACAACCTTCGAAACCCTTGCTCCACGCCAGCAGATCACGTCAACTGCATATGCTCAGACTGCAGGTAATGTTCGAGGCACTGGTTCATCAACATTTGGTACCAACAGTGTGATTGGCAATTCTGTGGTCAGCATCGCAGCAAGTTCATCAAATGCAACTGCACTTTCGATCCAAGCCGCAACCGCTCAAGCCGCCGATCTCTTCAGTATTCTTAGTTCTAACGGCACAAAGCTTGCATTTGTTACCGCGACTGGCGGGATTCAGGCATCATCAACACTCCAGGTTGGCGGCGATGCACTCTTTTACGGAAATCTCACGGTTAACAGCGGCTTAGCAACATTCGGTCAAGCTTCGACCTCATTGTTATCCTCAACGAATGGTCTCTTCATCGGCTCAAGCGGCATTACCCGAATCTACGGAGATTTAGCAACATCAACATTTGCCGGCGGTATTTCGATCGGTGGTGGCGGGATTAACGTAACGACCGGTGGAGTGCGAATTTCATCACTGGCAAATTGTGATACGATCGACACCGACGCAAGCGGTAATCTTTCCTGCGGGACTGATTCAACAGGCGCGGGTGGAGGAATAAGTACGGTCCAAGTTGATGATAGTACGGTTGTAAGTTCTGCAACGGTTTTGGATTTTACCGGAGCTGATTTCTCAGTCACCAACTCACCAGCAGGTGAAGCAAATATCAGCATCGTCCGCAGCGGTGACTGGACCGGCACATTTGATGGGCAGGAAGGTTCTTATTACCTCAATGCAAACAATCTAACCAACTTCGGTTTACCGTTTTATAATTTCTTTTCATCAACAACAACTGATGCGTTAGCAGAGGGAACAACAAATTTGTACTACAGTTTGGGTCGCGTGGCAGCCGCAATTGCTGGAACAACAACTGACGCTCTTGATGAAGGTGCAACAAATCTCTATTTTACAAACGCTCGTGCCGATGCACGAGCAGATGTTCGCATCAATGCAACAACAAGTATTAGCACATTGAACGCGCTCCCAAATCTTTCAACCGTTGGCACGATTACTTCTGGAACATGGCAGGGCACAGCAATTGCTGACGGATTCTTAACAAAGACCGGTGATTGGACCGGAACATTCGATGGTCTTGAGGGAAGTAACTATCTTGCAAATTCATTCTCAACTACTTCAGCTGCATTCTGGCTAACAACAAAATCAACGACTGATTTGGGTGAGGGTACTAACTTGTACTATACGCTTAATCGATTCTCTTCTGCCTTGGCTGGCACGACAACAACCGCTTTGGCAGAAGGATCAAATCTTTACTTCACCAACGCTCGAGCCGATGGACGTATTGCAGCGTTAATTGCAGCAACTACCACCACAGCGCTCGCTGAAGGTACAAATCTCTACTACACACCTGATCGAGTGAATACGCTCATCAACGGTTCAACAACCATCGCAAAAACATATTCTGCGAATGTATTTACAAATGCAAATACTTTTAACGGAGCACTCACTGTTGGAAGTTTGAACGGTCCATTGCAGGCAAATAACGGAGTAGTATCTGCAACATCATCAGTTGGCGTATTGTACGGCGGAACAGGATTAGCTTCAACGCCAAGTTATGGTCAACTTCTTGTTGGAAATAATGCAGGCGGATACACCCTCACTTCAACTTCAAGTTTGGGAATTTTGACATCTGCTATTACTTCACTCAACGGATTAACAAACTCAACCCAGACATTTGCCACAAGCACAGACACAAACATTACGCTTTCTGTTACTTCTTCAGGTTCAACACATACTTTTACTCCAGGCTGGACCGGCTCACTTGCTGTGGGACGAGGCGGTACCGGACTTGGATCAACACCTACCTATGGTCAGCTCTTGATCGGTAATTCTTCAGGTGGATATACACTGAGCGCTACATCATCACTTGGTTTGACTACAACTGATGTTATTGAAGGCAGTCGATTATACTTCACCAATGCTCGAGCTGATGCACGTATCAATGCCACAACTTCAATCGGCACCTTGCTTGGTGCACCAAATCTTTCAACGGTTGGAACAATTACTGCCGGAGTATGGCAGGGCACAGCGATCGGTGATGCATATCTTACAAAGAACGGAGATTGGACCGGCACATTTGATGGGCAGGAAGGTTCATACTATTTAAATGCAAATAATCTCACCAACTTTGGTACACCGTTTTATTCGTACTTCTCAGCCACAACGACTAATGCTTTAGCAGAAGGAAACAATAATCTCTATTTCACCAATGCCCGCGCCGATGCCCGAATTAATGCAACAACAACAATTGGTACGCTCACATCGATTCCAAATCTCTCAACCGTTGGCACGATTATTTCCGGAACATGGAATGCAAGTACACTCGGCGTTGCATACGGCGGTACTGGCTCAACAACATTATCTGGAATTTTGAAGGGCAATGGCACCGGAATGATCCAGACTGCTGTTCCTGGTACTGACTACATTACATCAGCGATCACTTCACTTAACGGTCTTACTGCTTCAACTCAGACATTCGCCACTACTTCAGATACAAATATTACACTATCTATAGTATCGTCTGGTTCAACTCACACACTTACCCCTGGATGGAGTGGAACATTGGCAGTTGGTCGTGGAGGAACAGGACAGACATCATTTACAAATAACCAGCTTTTGATCGGTAATGGTTCAGGTGGAATTAGTCAGGTTGCAACTTCGTCACTTGGACTTCTCACAACCAATGTGAATGAAGGTTCAAACCTCTACTATACTGACGCCCGAGTGAATACATATATTAATGCATCGACAACAATTGCAAAAACATATTCGGGTAATACATTCACCGGTTCAAATACATTTACCGGTGGTATTACCGTAGGATCACTCAATGGCCCATTGCAAGCAAACAATGGTGTCATTTCTGCAACTACAAGTATCGGAGTAGCGTACGGAGGCACAGGTGCTACTTCATTTAGTCAGGGTTGGATCTACTCAGTTGGGGGCACATCTGCACTTACTTCATCAACATCACCAACCGTAAATTACATCACTTCAACAGGTAGTGCGACTTCAACCTTCCTTGGTGGAATCCAGGCCTCAGCCTTAACGATTACAAACCTTCTTGGTTGTGATACGATCGACACAGATGCAAACGGATACTTGATCTGTGGAGGTGATGCAGGCGCTGGCGGAGGAATCACTGCACTTAATGGTCTTACCGATGCAACTCAGTCATTCGCTACCTCGACTGACACAAATATCACTCTATCTATAGTATCTTCAGGCTCAACCCACACCTTTACTCCAGGATGGACCGGCTCACTTGCGGCGGCTCGGGGTGGCACTGGTATCATAAATCCTGTTGCAGGTGCTGTTCTTGTCGGCGCATACTCAGGCGGTTCATGGCAGCAATTGGCGACATCATCACTTGGATTGGTCACCACAAACGTGAACGAAGGCACCAATCTTTATTACACTGATGGGCGCTTTGATACCCGTTTTGGCCTAAAATCAACCACAGATTTAGCTGAAGGAACCAATTTGTACTTCACAAATGCGCGTTTTGACACACGTTTTGCCTCAAATTTGGCCGGAACCTCGACAACAGCCTTGGTCGAAGGAAGTAATTTGTACTACACTCCAGAACGAGTTAATACGCTCATACATGGCTCTACTACAATACCAAAAACATATTCAGCCAATGTGTTTTCCAATGCAAACACCTTCAATGGCGCTCTAACTGTAGGGACTTTAAATGGTCCATTGCAGGCAAATGAGGGAGTTGTGTCGGCCACAACAAGCATCGGAGTGCTTTATGGAGGCACCGGATTGAGTTCAGCGCCAACTTACGGACAGCTCTTGGTGGGTAATTCAAACGGTGGATATACGCTTACTGCAACTTCATCTCTCGGATTACTCTCAGCAGCAATCACTTCAATTGGACCTACAGGTCAAACAACCACCGGCCCTGCCGTCACACTTGCAACTTCAACTTCTGTAACTGACGGCATCACATCGTCACTTACTGTTGTCGGCTCAGGTTCAACCCTCACATTTACTCCTTCACAATCAGGAACCCTAACAGCAGCGGGTGGAGGCACAGGTATTAACAATCCTTCATCAGCGGGTATTCTTGTTGGTGGATACGGCGGCGGAGGATGGCAGCAAATTGCGACATCTTCATTAGGCTTACTTACAACTAACGTCAATGAAGGTTCCAATCTATACTTCACTAACGCTCGTGCAGACGCTCGAGTGGCAGTAGGTATTGCTGGAACTACAACTGATGCATTAGCTGAAGGTGTAACAAATCTGTATTGGACAAACACACGATTTGATACGCGCTTTGCTTCAAGCTTGGCCGGGACAACAACAACGGCGCTCGCAGAAGGAAATAATTTATACTTTACCAACACACGAGCTGATGCCCGTTCCGGTGTATATATTAATGCTTCAACGACCATTCCAAAAACGTATTCTGCAAATGTCTTCACTGCAGCAAATACTTTCAATAGCGTACTAACTGTTGGAACATTAAACGGACCACTTCAGGCAAATAATGGTGTTGTTTCAGCAACAAGTTCAATTGGAGTCTTATACGGAGGTACGGGATTAACCTCAGCTCCTACATATGGTCAGGTACTACTTGGAAATGCACTTGGTGGATACACCCTTACATCAACGTCATCTCTTGGGCTTGTAACTGCTGCAATTACATCGCTCAATGGATTAACTGCCTCAACCCAAACATTTGCTACAACTACTGACACAAATATCACTCTATCTATAGTATCTTCAGGTTCAACTCATACTTTCACTCCAGGCTGGACAGGCAGCTTGGCAGCCGCTCGAGGTGGTACCGGTATATCAAATCCAACAGCTGCTGGCATTTTGATCGGGGATTATGCGGGCGGCGGTTGGCAACAGCTTGCAACATCATCTCTTGGATTGTTAACCACCAACGTCAACGAAGGCTCTAACCTCTACTACACTCAAGCACGATTTGATGCAGCCTTTGCTGCAACATCAACCACAG
>JALYRQ010000027.1 GCA_030855125.1 bacterium
TTTATCAGAGGTAACATGCCAAGTAATCCGAACATGCGCAATGAGAAATTGCGACAGGTCTTTGAAACAGAAGGATTTACCAATGTTCAGACCGTCATTTCAAGTGGTAATGTTATTTTCACTTCCTTAATTAAAGATGTTGCAAAAATTGAAACTCGGTCAGAAAAAGCCTTGGAGAAAAATCTCGGTATTAAGGGTTGCACAATAATTCGAAGTCTTAAAGAACTTGAAACTATCATTAAAAAAGATCCCTTTAACGGCAAACCTCATAGCAATACATCATACCTCATTGTTACCTTCCTAAAGAAGAAGCCATACGAAATTTATACTGTTGTAGATTTATCAAAAAGCGGCACTCCAGACTTCATGAAGATAGCCGAAAAAGAGTACGGCAAGGAAATCACTACTCGCACCTGGAAAACGGTACAGCGAATAATCACGAAAATGGAAAAGTAATTATTCTCCTTTTAGATAACTATCAAAATAGATCGCGTGGCATGTATAGCCGCCGGGATTTTTTACCAGATAGTCTTGGTGGTAATCTTCAGCAAGATAAAATTTTATGAGAGGTTCAAGCGTGGTAACAACCGGATCTTTCCAGCGTTTTGAATCATTTACTATTTTAATAAAATTCTCTGCTTCTGTTTTTTCTTCCTCATTACCATAAAAAATTGCTGAGCGATATGAAGTACCCCTATCATTCCCCTGCTGATTAAGTGTTGTTGGATTGTGGATCTGAAAAAAGAAATCTAAAAGATTCTTATATGTTGTCTGCTCTGGATCATATTCTATTTCAACAGCCTCAGCATGACCCTCATGATTTTGATACGTTGGATTATCTACCTTTCCGCCAGTATATCCCACCACGGTATTGATCACCCCAGGCTGACTACGTATTAAATCTTCTAATCCCCAAAAACATCCTCCTGCAAGTACGATCTTTTTTGTCATGATCGTATTATACTACCTTATTTATTATTACATTTCATTGTACAATAGAAGCATATGAAGCACGCGAAGAAATTGTACCGCGGTAAAAAAACATTTTTCTATATCCTCATAACAAAAGGCTGGTTATTTTTGTTATTGGGCGCTGGCATTCTCTTTTTAACATGGCATGTTATGTATGGTAATCTACGAACATCCGCCGATTCATACTTGAGTAATAATCCACAATGGGGATTTGATGCACCACAGGTTGCACAATTATTACTGCTTGTTGGGTTAGCATGTATCCTTATGGTATATCTTCGTGCGCGCGTATTATATCGCCATCATCGTTTTGAGCTCGACGAGTTTGCTATAAATGTGCATCGCGGCCTGTACTTTACGCATGAGACAACAATTCCGTATCATCAAATCAGCAATGTGTATATCGTTCGTCCGTATCACTACAAGATTTTTGGCATTGCACGGCTCGATATTATTACTGCCGCAGATCGTGGTCTGGAACTCGACGAAAGCCGCGCACGAAAATTTTTAATACCTGTTATTGATATTACAATTGCGCGGAAATTATCACGATTTTTGCTTGAGAAAGCTGCCCAGAAACGTCAGAGCATTCGTGAAGATTTTGATGAGAATACTGATGATGAGGACGAGGAAGGTGACACTGAGGAGGATGAAACTGAGAATCAATAAACCATGTTCGGCCTGACCCAAGAAGAACTCAAAATTTTACGTAAACTGAATACTCCGATTAAGATCCAAGACTTCCTGGATTCTATTCCTGTCAACTTTGAGAAAGACGGAGATACTCAGATGTCACCGCGAAGAGTTCTCCAGAAACAGAAAGCACACTGTATTGAAGGTGCACTTTTGGCAGCATTAGCACTCTGGGTTGCCGGACAAGAACCACTGTTAATGGATCTTAAAGCAATGCCTCATGATGATGACCACGTGGTTGCCCTTTATAAAATAAATGGCCTCTGGGGAGCAATCTCAAAAACCAATCACGCAACGGTGCGATTCCGTGATCCAATATATAGAACCGTGCGCGAGCTAGCCCTCACCTATTTCCATGAATATTTTTTAAATACTACCGGCAAAAAAGTATTGCATAGTTATTCAAAACCCTTTAATCTCAAGCGTTTAGGTACGGATTGGATCACCGATGAAGATGACTTGTGGGATTTAGCTCTTGCCCTCGATGAGTCACCGCACTACGATCTTTTTCCTGCAAAAAATAAAAAATACATTCGCAATGCTGACGCAATGGAACGAAAGGCCGGCAAACTGATAGAATGGCCAGTGGATTGACACACTCTATCTTGTGAAAGCCGTTGTGCTCCATGCGCTCGTAGCCGTCATCGTGTACATTCGTCGTTAAACCCGTTAACCAAAGGAAATAAAAACCTTTTGAGGCGGGTTTTCATTTATAATATTTCTAGATATCAGCTACTGAGCCGTACCAACTTTCACTTCAAATTCTATATAGCTGTCTGTAACTGCACGCACCGGTCCAATAGTGATACCGTTGGCAGTATCATAAAACGGAATATTTCCAAGATTGAGTGATGAATTCATAATATCATTCTGCCAAGATTCTGACGTTGGTTTTAGATCAACATAGAAATCACTCTTATATAATGCCATCAATCCTTTTTGATTTGATGCGACAGCAGTACTTACTCCGGTAAGCAATCGGTCATATCCTATTGGTTTTCTATATTCAAGATAATACACCATTACTCCTTTACTGTTATAAATTTTAGCAGTTGTTATTCTTCCTGTTGGTGATTGTTCTAAGGGATACAGTCTATATGTTCCTGATGATGTGATAGTTTTTGTTGAGGCTGGAGGCGTCCATCCAATATATTCTTTGTAGCGAGAGTTAAAATGTGCAGCATATTTGCCCTGCCCCATTGTATCGTAATAATTACCATAGGATACATATGAACAGGTAGTATTTGCACCTGGAACAGATTTTGTACCACAATCAATTCCATTTGCATGAGGCAACCCAAGGTTATGTCCCACCTCATGTGACAATGTTCGGTCAAAATTTGACCAATGGAAGCTTGAAATATTGGTTGTTCTTGATACCCAAGCATTCACCCAAGCAATAGCCCATTGAGCTTTGTATTCAGGAAATGCAACACTCCATTTTCCAATGGTGCCGTATGAATGTTCATATTGTGCACATGTTCGTCTATTAAAAAAAATAACAATTTCATCGTAAGAACTAAATGAAACTCCGTATTGCCGACCAATCCTATCAATATCACCCTCGGTAATATTATCCGTGATTTTTGATCCTGAACACGCATCCTGACCATTTCTTGGTATTGTATGCCAGCCATAAACTTCACCAGAAAATGAAACTTTGCCATATGAGTTTTCTTTGAAAAATGGGACGAATTGTCTGTCTGAACTAAAAACCATGCTCCGTGCCGTATCTTTAGAGAAAGGAGGTGCTGGTGAATCTAAAAAGCTAACCAGCAACACCGCAGTCTTTTTAACACCTAATCCATTGGGAACTCCACCCTGAACGGTGAGTGTGTCTCCACTATTTGCAGCAACCGTTGAATCGATCTGGTATCCCTTAATATTCATTTTTGTACCTGAAATAATATTAGGAGGGTTAGATATATTTAATGATAGATTCTTACCGTTATCGTGTATAAAATAATTATTTTTTGAATGTTCAGGATGTTCAAAATTATCGACATGAAGGACATTTACGACCGCATTATTAAAGCTAACTTCTCTTTCAATATCTTTTTTTACGTCTTCATCAAGCTTGTTTCTCTTATCTGCGGGAATAACCAAGTTTAAAAAGGCCGCAGGATCATTTTCTGCCAGTTCAAGCATTAATTTTTTTCTTTCAGTTACTGCTTGCTTTATTTCATCCTTTTTTGGGGAAGTTGTGATGGTGGTATTTAATGATTGAAGTTTTTTTATATCCTCGGGAGCATTACTAACAGAAGCAGTAAATAACGTTGATTGACTAAAGGTTATAATGTCTTCATAAAAATAAACCCCACCCGCAGCTATTGCTACTGCCAATAAGATAAGTATATGTTTCATTACATTAAGTATATCAAATGGCTGAGTATTTAAAACCCGTTGGATTTGACATTAAAATACATTGGGTATACTATTCAACTATATGGTTGAATATACCGCAGAACTCGATAGGGTCTTCAATTCCCTCGCCGATCCCACACGGCGAGATATTTTGAAACGGGTGGCTAAAAAAGAATTGTCCGTAAGCGAAGTTGCAGAGCCCTACAAGCTAACGTTTGCTGCAATATCCAAACATTTAAAAGTATTAGAAAAAGCAAAACTTATAGAGAAACGACGGCAAGGGACGCATCAGTATATTGCTCTCTCCCCTCCCGGCCTGGAGGAGGCAGCAAAGTATCTTGAACGATATCGGGAACTGTGGGAAGAAAAATTTGATCGGTTGGATAAGATCCTAAAAGTTGAGAATGAGAAAAAGCAAAATTAAAAAATAATATGTCAAAAAATAAAACAACAATCGTAGCAGAACCAGGTCAGCACAGTGTTATTATTACCCGTGAATTTGATGCAGCACGAGAACTGGTATTTAAAGCATATACTGATGCCAATTTATACAAACAGTGGGTTGGCCCTCATGGACATACCATGGAAATTGATATATTTGAACCAAAGAACGGCGGATCTTGGAGATACGTTGCAAAGGATGAAAAAGGCAATACATATGGATTTCATGGAGTAAATCATTTAGTAAAAACTCCGGAATTAATAGTAGGTACCTTTGAATTTGAGGGATTACCAGAAGAAGGTCACGTTGCTCTAGAAACGGCTCGATTTGAATCACTCCCAGACAATCGAACAAGAGTTGTTGGCATTTCAGTGTTTCAATCTGTAGCAGATCGTGATGGCATGATTGCCTCAGGTATGGAACACGGTGTTAACGAAGGTCATGAGCGGCTTGATGAATTGTTTGAACAAGGATTAATAAAATAATTAGTAGAATTACATAAAAAAATAAGATGAATAAAGTTACCCCGTTTTTAATGTTTAACAATAATGCAGGCGAAGCAATCGAGTTTTACAAGACTGTTTTCAAGGATATTAAAACTCATGACTTCAATGGCATGACCGGCACATTTGAAATCAATGGCCAAACATTTATGGTCTTTAATGGTGGTCCAACTTTCCAATTCTCAGAAGCATTCTCTCTGTTTGTGAACTGCGAAGATCAGGCTGAAGTGGATGAAGTGTGGAATAAATTTATTGCGAACGGTGGAGAAGAATCCCAGTGCGGCTGGCTCAAAGATAAATTTGGCCTTTCGTGGCAAATCATTCCAAAAGCCCTCGGAAAATATCTCGGCGACCCAGATCGCGAAAAAGCAAACCGCGCTTTACAGGCAATGCTTAAGATGAAAAAGATCATTGTGACGGATCTTGAAACAGCATTTAACCAAGCATAGACTGGCTCCTTGTGCCTTGACTCATCAATAATTTCATCCTATAGTTAACCCAGAAACAAGACCGTAGCTCAAGCAATATGGAGGTTTCGTATGTCACCTCAGATCCCCCTGTGCTGCAACTCCCGCGGATTCGATCTGCTGAAGCAGCAGCCGCCCATCATAAACTCCCCGGACGCGCTGATGAATGGAGCGATCGCCATCGCGATGCATCAGCTTGCGGACGTGGAGCCTGGAGATGTTGACGCACAGCTTCAGGCGTATGTCGACCGCATTCGCAAACGTGTGCGCGGCCGGCAGGCTCAAGCGCTCATGGCGCACATGCATGACATCCTTTTTGAGGAGGAGGGTTACCGAGGCAATACCGAGGATTACTACAGCGTGGTGAACAGCTACCTGCCCGCTGTTATGATGACCAAGCGCGGGATGCCCATCACCTTGGCATTGATCTACAAGATCGTGGCCGAGCGGCTGGGCCTGCACGTCTACGGTATCGGGATACCCGGACATTTCCTGATAGGGATTAAAGCCGATGGTGGACCGATGATCATCGACCCTTTCCACAGCGGACGCATCCTGACTCCCGATGAGGTTCATTCCAGACTCCAAGAAATGTTTGGCCCTGAAGTTGAATGGTCCGAAGAGCAGCTTCTGCCCGCATCAAACCGTCATTGGCTGACGCACATTCTTCAGAACATGCTCACTGTCTTTGAGAAATCAGGCCAATTCAATGACGTTGCAGCTGTTCTTGAGATGGAGATGCTGCTATGGCCGGAGCACATTCATTTGCAAAGGGACCTCGGCCTCGTCTTGGCACGGTGCGGACTGAGCCAGCCGGCATTCATCTGGCTGGATCGCTACGTGAGAGCGAGCCCAGATGATCCTCAGGTGCCGCAGCTCCAATATTTGCTTAATGTGCTGAGTCCTTAACGCATGTACACATGTACAGTCGACCATATCCTGGCCGACTTTTTCTTTATAAAAACATAAAACCGGCCATTCCACCGGTTTTATGCCTACAGATCACATATAAAATTTTTTCTCAATCTCAAGCAGTACGCACTGCTTGTCCAGAAAACTATACCAAATGGACATTAAAATACCGTGAAGTATGTATTTTTATTTTTTAATGTGTGTGATGTGCATGAGAATGTGAGTGAGAATGGATGTGTTTTGGCGTATAATTCTTTAACAAATATACTGCAAGCAATGTGGTAATCGGGACAGTAAGAACAAGACCAATGCTTCCGACAATAGTACGAATAATCTCAGTGGCAAAGATCTCAAGATTTATAATACTTCCGGCGGAAGATTCTGAAGTTGAGAACAGCAGTAATAATGGCAGCGAGGCACCTGTATATGCAAGAGCCAAGGTGTTTACAAGAGCTCCCACATGTTCCTTCCCCACTCGTATAGCTTTTTTATATACATCCTTTCTAGATAAAGTTCTATCAGTATTAAATAGTTCACTGACCACGGCTGCCTGCGTTACAGCAATATCATCAAGTACACCAAGGACACCAATTATCATTGCTCCAAGCAATAATCCTGAGAAATCAAGATTGCCACGAGTACTTAAATTAAGGAATATCGCTTCATCAGAAGCCAAGCCACTTAAGCGGGCTAAGTACACTCCAAGATATGCTAAAAGACCAGTCATGATCACTGCAGTAACAGTCCCAATGAATGCTACCGTCGATTCACGATTAAATCCATGAGTAAAATAGATGGCAAAAAAGAGAATGAGCGCTGCAATAGCGATACTCATAAGTACTGGTGGATATCCATTCAATAACCCTGGCACAAGAACATATAAAACAACAAACAAACTAGCAGCCAGACTTAATAAAGAGCGGAGTCCCTGCTTTCCACCAAAACCAACTATGACGAGTGCGAAAAGGATAATGAAACCAATAATGACTGCCCGGCGGTCAATATCACGTACAGAATACATTTCATTACCATTGATCGTAATAATATGATTCATGAAGAACTTATCACCCTCTTTAAGGACGAGATAATCATTTTCAATGGTGACGATCTGACCAGTTTTGTCTCCTTCTATGATCTCGGCTCGGATTGTTTGATAGGTTGAGATAGTGTCAGTCCCGGGGACTTCTCGTCTTTCCTGGCTTACTACTTCAACAACTTTTGCTCGAAGTGTTTCCTGAATATCTTGATGCAAAACTTGAGCACCCATTACTGATGGGAAAAAGAGTATACTCAACAGTACACACATGAACATTTTTTTCATATCTACATACTACACTGATTTATTACTTTGCACAGGTCATGCAAAGCCCAAAGAACTCAAGTGTATGATCATCAATGCTCATAAAACTTTTAGATGTTCTGGAAAGCTTCTTGGCAAGAGTATCAACATTGCACTGTGGGACATCCTCAACGAAACCACAGCCTTTGCAAATAATATGGTGATGGTGTCGATCCGTGAGCTCATAGTAGGTAGATTCTTGCCGCACATCAACTTGCTTAATAATATTTTTTTTCTGAAATGCTCGCAGTGTTCTATATATTGTAGCTAGGTCAGCATCTTTAACATGCTTAGCAAAATATTCCGCATTTTGTGGGATCCGCTCAGATAAAAAGATCGCAAGTATTGCTACCCTGCCTGGAGTTGCCTTGAGTCCTACATCTTTAAGCATTGAGCTTGGATGAATATTCATAAAAGCAGTGTACTGCAAATGCGAATAATTTGCAATTGAATACTGATGTGCTAAACTATATTACATATTTCCTAATATATACATATGATACCAATCCTTATTGCATGCCTCAGTGTGATGTTTGCATCCCTTGCCGGTGTAGTATTCTTGGGCAAAGTTGCTGGTCCCTGGACTGAGAAGAACTTGAAATACCTCATCAGTTTTTCTGCAGGAATTTTTATTGTGGTGGTATATCACCTGGCAGAAGAAGCAATTCATGAGTCAATCAACCTTGGTGTTGGAATAGGCTCGATCATTGCCGGAATTGTTGCCCTTCATCTGCTCTCAAAGTTCTGGCCGGAATTTCACCATCACCATGAGCGTGATTATGATCATGCCCACTCTGTTGCTGGTGTCCGCCGGATCCTCGTCAGTGATGCTATTCATAATATCGGTGACGGTATTCTCCTAGCTTCTGCCTTTTTGATAGATATCAATATTGGCATTGTTGCTACTGCAAGTATTTTTATTCATGAAGTGGTCCAGGAAATCTCTGAATTTTTCGTCCTGAAAGAAGCAGGGTTAAGTACCCGCTCTGCCTTGGTCAAAAACTTTGCCACTTCAAGTACAATTTTACTTGGTGCTTGCATTGGATATAGCCTAGCTTCAAGTGAAGTCATTGTCGGACCGCTCCTTGGGTTTTCTGCCGGCGCATTCCTTTACGTTTTAATTAATGACCTTATTCCAAAATCAGTAAAAAATATTCGCCAGGAAAAAGCCTTCGCAAAACACTTAGCCTGGGTTGCACTTGGACTCATCATTATTAATGTCGTTAATACAGTTATTGTGAATACAATCGGTGATGAGCACTCAATTGAAGAAGTTCATATCGAATAACTCACTGTAATCGAACACGGCAGTATAGTACAATATAAGAATGTCACTCTTGCGTATGCAAAAGCTTTTTACTATTGTCGGCAGTGTCGTATGTATACTGACAACGATTCTCGCTTTGCCTGCCACGAGTTTTGCTCAGCGTGTAATCCAGGCAAATCCAATCAATCAGAAAGCTACCGTTTTCCTTTCACCAAGCGCCGGCACATTTTTGGAAGATACCCTCTTTGAAATTCCAGTGTTTTTAAATACGCATAACAGCAGCATTAATGCCCTTGAAGTAGAAGTAAAATTTGATACTCGGAAACTATCTGTTGTAAAGGCTTCCGGCGGCCAGTCGATTGTTGGGATCTGGGTTGAACCACCAAGTTATTCAAATACAAAAGGTACAGTGAGAATCGTGGGGGCAATTCCAAACAGCATCACAACTGAAAGTGGTTTGATCACCACGATCACCTTCAAAGCAATTGCTTCAGGCCCGGCGCAAGTCTACATTTCAAATACAACAAGAATTCTAGCCAATGATGGTTTCGGTTCTGAAGTACCGACTGCATATGGCAGGGCGACATATACGATCATGCGCAAGCCACCGGAGGATGTAAAAGTATTTTCTGATACCCATCCTTATACTGATCAGTGGTACAACAACAATAGTCCGATGCTCACCTGGGAAAAAGATCCAGCTGTTAATGATTTTAGTTTTGTCTTTGATAACAAACCGTACACGATTCCGGATAATACCGCCGAAACAGGCGAAACAACAATTTCATTCCCTGATGTTGACGAGGGGGTTCACTATTTTCACATCAAGGCTCGCAAAGCAAATGTCTGGGGAGGAACCACCCACTTCCCCGTTCGCATCGATATCACTCCACCGGCAAAATTTAATCCAACTATTGAAACGTTGATGAATAAAACCGAAGAGCAAAACGGCCGGGCGCTCGTTTCGTTTGTCACAACCGATAATCTTTCAGGTATTGATCACTATGAAAT
>JALYRQ010000006.1 GCA_030855125.1 bacterium
ATCCCTATAATAATGAGCAAAATACTGTACCGCTGTAAAAAAGTACTCACTGTAATAAGTATGCGCGTACTTACTGGAAGCCGGACGGACAAACTTGTGAGCACCGGCTGGATCTGCGGGAATATATAGAAGAGCAAAAAACAGGATAGGAGAAACGTTGCAAGGGCTATAAATCCTGGATACATAAGTGCAGAAACTATATTTCGCTTGAGCTGATCTTCCGTTTGGAGCTCTTTGGTAATTTGTTTTAAATTTCTGCTGAGCTCACCATGACCTTCACCAATCTTAATCATATTTATAATGAAGGTATTAAAATTGGTATAGGCCGCAAGACTTGATGAAAGGCTTTTACCAAGCGAGACATCATCAATAATTTTTTCGTACAGAATGTGCTCTTTCGCTCGGCTTTGATTTTTAAGTAATTCTAAAACGGTAATAATTGGTACCTGTGCACCCATGAGTGCTCCGAGTTTTTGGAAGAAATCAATTTGAGCACGATGTGAGAGATTGATCTTTTTCATACAAGGTTATAGACAAGCTTATAGATTAGTATGACAATGAATTAATCACTTCTTCAGGTGTCGTTATCTTCTGAGCTGCTTTTTGCAATCCATCTTCGATGAGTGATACCATGCCTTCACTCACTGCCTGGGCCGCAATAGCATGTGCCGGTGCTTTTTCCATGATTAAAGCACGTATTGCATCTGATACTACGAGTACTTCATAAATTCCAATCCTGCCTTTAAATCCGGTTTTGTTGCAGGCCTCACATTTTTTACCAAGGCATTGCTGGCATAATTTTCTAATCAGCCGCTGAGCAATAATAATTTCAATCGTTGAAGCAATAAGATAGGGATCGATATGCATATCAATAAAGCGGGGAAGCGTCGTGGCTGCGTTAATGGTGTGGAGTGTTGAAAGCAATAAATGTCCGGTGAGCGCTGTATGCACCGCAATCGATGCGGTTTCAGTATCACGAATTTCACCGACCATAATAATGTCAGGATCTTGCCGAACAATTGAGCGGAGACCCTGAGCAAAGGTTAACCCGGTTCGTGGATTGGTTTGAATATGTCTGACTCCGGCAATTTCAAACTCAACCGGATCTTCGATCGTTATAATTGATGTGTCGGATATATTGAGTTTTTGGAGAAGCGTATAGAGTGTTGTTGTTTTGCCTGAGCCCGTTGGTCCGGTCGCTAAGATCATTCCCTGAGATTTCTGCAAAACTTTTGTGATTTTTTGCTGATCACTATCTGATAGGCCTAAGTCATGAAGTGATAATGCTCGAGCGCTGTTGCCGAGCATGCGAAGCACCGCAGTTTCGCCATGGAAGCTCGGTAAGAGTGATACTCGCACATCGGTATGCTCACTAGTATTAAATGTGATTCTAAATCGGCCGTCTTGTGGAGCCTGGTGTTCGTCGATGCGCAAATGAGCCAATATCTTGATTCGACTAATGATTTCGTGGTGAATATTTTTATTGAATGTATATTTTTCGTATAGGATTCCGTCAATTCTAAATCGGATAGTAGTTACGCTTGTGCCCGGATCGATATGAATGTCAGAAGCATTCTCGACTTTAGCATGTTGCAGCAAAAGTTCCACAATGTATGATGCTGATTGTTCGTCGGCCACATCAATATATTAAAATACCAGTATAAAATTCCGATAAAAAATATCTAAAGTATCAATGAAAAAAATTATTCGACAGCAATTCTTTAACCGTTCAGCATTAAAAGTGGGACCTGATCTCCTGGGAAAATATTTAGTTCGATTATTAAATAGGGAAGAGCATTCCTATAAAATTACAGAAGTTGAAGCCTATGAGGGTCTTGATGACCAGGCAAGCCATGCATTCAAAGGTCGCACTCCGAGGACCGAGCTTATGTTTGGTGAAGCCGGTGTATTCTATATTTATGTAATTTATGGTATCTATTATATGTGTAATATCGTCACGGGAAAAAAAGACTTTCCTTCGGCGGTGCTCATTCGTGGTGTCGAGAAAATTAATGGGCCGGGAAAGTTAACTAGAAAGTTACGTATTAAAAAGGATCTCAACGGACTCAAAGTTGAGAAAAAAACTGGATTATGGATCGAAGATCGAGGAGTTATCATCAATCCAAAGCTCATCAGAAAATCCACCCGAATTGGGGTGGATTATGCTGGCCCAGTTTGGTCAAAAAAGGAGTATCGCTTTTATTTAGAATAAACTCTCCACAACTTCTTTAATGTCATTGCCGTCTGCCTGGCCTTTGAGTTCTTTTGCAACAGCACCGATGAGTTTTCCGACCTGAGCTTTGTCGGTCACATTAAGTTCAGCTTTTTTTGCTTCAGCAACTTTCTTGATATCTTCTTTTGACATAGTTGCTGGAAGATAGGTTTCGAGAATTGCGAGTTCGGCTTTTTCTGGATCTGAGAGATCAGTTCGGCCTGCGTTATCAAACTGCTCAATAGAATCTTTGCGTTGTTTTACCTGACGCTTGATCACAGCCACCACTTCTTCATCAGTAAGTGCATCCTGAGGCGTTCGGCCTTTTGTTACAAGCTCATTAGTAAATGCGGCACTTAATCCGCGCATAACGCCGAGCCTTATCTGATCCTTGGCCAACATTGCCTGCTTAATACCATCCTTTATTTGTGCTTGAAGTGACATATATGTGTATTAAATGATTGGGCACAGTATAACACAAAAAATAGACAAGGGAATACGTAGCTACAAGAAAGGATGTGGCTGGCAATTCGTCTAGAAAAGCATGAGAAACACACAAAAAACAATTTCATGTGTTGAATGCGGAGCAGAGGTGAAGGGAAATAGTAATATGGATGTGCTTCGATCTGAAATGGATCACGTTCGTATCAATCACCCTGAGCTCTACCAAAAAATGATGAGCGAAGTATCACTCCGAACGCTCTTCAACTGGATGCTCACCCAAATTCAAGGCCGCTCTCCACGCACTGCCTAGTTATTTTAGACAATGTTAGGTGTCTGATATAATGGCCATATGCTTACTATCGTTTTAGTCGTTATCGGCTTCATATTTCTTATTACTAATGTTGTGTTTATTTGGCTTTCATTTAAACGCAATCAACCGCAGCCTCAAAACGACGTTGGTTTAAAACTTCTGCTTGAGCAGATCAATGAACTCAACCGTACCATGGATGGCAAGATGGCAGACATGTCGCGTACCATCGACGGAAAAATTACTGAATCAAGCCGGACAATGAACGAATCGGTCCGTATTCAGTTCTCTGAATCAGCAAAAATTATTAAGGATGTTACAGCAGGGCTTACGAAACTCGATGAAACCAATAAACAGGTGGTTTCCTTTGCCGATCAGCTCCAATCGCTCTCAGATATCTTGAAAAATCCAAAGCAGCGCGGCATTCTCGGTGAATATTATCTAGAAACTTTGCTCAAAAATGTCTTACCTCCGGGCTCATACAAAATGCAGCACGCGTTTACCGATGGCACCATTGTCGATGCAGCGGTGTACGTAAAAGATAAAGTCATTCCGGTTGATTCAAAGTTTTCTCTTGAAAACTATAACCGTGTTGTTGAAACCAAAGATCCAGTAGAACGCGAGAAATTTGAAAAGATTTTTGTAAATGACCTTAAGAACAGAATTTTGGAAACCTCAAAATACATTCAGCCAAAAGAGGGAACCATGGATTTTGCTTTTATGTTCATCCCGCATGAAGCGATCTATTACGATCTGTTGATCAATAAGATCGGCATGATCCAGGACGATACCGAAAATCTCATTCACCGTGCCGCAAGCAAATATCACGTTATTATTGTTTCCCCGACATCATTCTTGGCCTATCTCCAAACGGTGCTCCAGGGTCTTAAGGCCTTACAAATAGAAGAATCTGTAAAAGTTATTATTAAAAATGTTGGCGAGCTCCAAAAGCATTTGAAAACGTATGAAGAATATCACGGCAAAATGGGCAATGCTTTAGGTACGGTTGTTAGCCATTACAATTCATCAGGAAAAGAATTTAAAAAGATAGATAAAGATATTTTGCGCATTACCGGTGATTCACTTGGTGTTGAAAGCCTCATGCTCGAGAAGCCAGAAGTAGAGGAGTAAAACTACGTCACATGGTAAAGAAAATGCCGCACCGAGCTTATTAGGCTGGTACGGCGATTTGTGCAGACATCTGCCTGTCGGTGCTGATGTTCTCGAAGGGGATATCCTCGTCACTGCATGGGGGATGTACTTCTTGGACTACTGGCAGGAGTATCGCCAAGTTCCTCCGGACACAGTGATGGCAGATGTACTCCGCTACGGTTAGCGGCACGGTCTCAGCAAACCTTATCCGACAAAAGGCGCATCGGTGCATTCAAGCCTCCCGTTAAAGAACCCATTCATACCTACCTTATGCCTCTTAATCTAGTCTGTCAAACCAAGAACTTGCACTTTTTGCCAAATCAGGTAGAATACTCAACACTATGACTTTTGCAGTAATTCAAACAGGCGGAAAGCAATATAAGGTCTCCGAAGGAGATACTATTACTATTGAAAAGCTCCCAGGCGATTTCAAAGTAGGGGACAAGGTGACTTTCGAAGAAGTGCTTCTTGTTGATGACGGTTCAAAGGCAAACATTGGTGCTCCTTTTATCAAAGGTGCCAAGGTTGTTGGAGAGTTTGTCGAAGCAGGACGAGCGCAGAAAGTAATGGTTATTAAATACAAACAAAAGAGCCGATATTTCAAGAAAAACGGACACCGTCAACCCTTTGTTAAGGTAAAGATTAATTCAGTTAAGTAATTAAAAAACGGCCAAAAAAGGCCGTTTTTTAATTATAACCGGTCTCTTCTTGGGGAAAACAGTTGACTCTGCCATAAAAATTTAGTATATACTTATATCAGACCCGTTGTTTACAACCTGACCGTTTGTTAGGTTGAACTCCGGGATGTGTTTGTTCGTAAGGAGTCGTATTATGGAAGCGCCCACGCAAGTCTCCGCCGTCAGCCTCGGAACTGACGGAAGGGCTATGGGGAATGCAGGCCAAGACCACACCGATCTGCCATTCGTGCCAATGCGGACCGATGCCCACTACGACGATTATCTCGTCGACGTGAGCAACAACGAGGGGCCGAGGTTCGTGCCCCCACGGGGAGGTTGTCTCCCTAACTAAGGTTGTACCCACAACCTGCCATGCGAATCACATCTAGGGGGAAGTACATCGGCTATGTCCTCGCCGATGAGTTTACAAAACTAGGATAAAGACCCGGCCAGCAATGCAATACATTCGTCCATGTGACAATGTGCAAAGCGCGGGTCTTTCATTTTGGTTGATTTTTATACTTCAGCTTATGTAAATACTTGACTTTGGTTGAAAAGTTTGGTATATATTGTTCAGAGCACGTTGTACCGGGCTCAAATCTCCGGTTGTCCCCGTAGTAGGAGAGTACGCACATGGCCACACCGATTCTAGTTTCCGGTTCGTCCGGTTCGTCCACCCCCACCGTTGACCTCGATAAGGAAATACCTCAAGATGAGGCCGGCTGGGAGCAAGTGCTCAAGCGGCTTCGGGACGATGTCAAAGTCGCCTCCCAGGACGACTCGCCGATGGGTAGCCGCGGGCTTCAAATCGCCCAGCACGCTTTGCGTAACGCGATGAACGCAAAACAGCTGCAGGCCATGGAGCGCGAGCGGGCGCAGGTTCCAGCCGCTGCCTCAGAGCAGTAGAGTTGATCACCAGATCCGTCCATAGGTACGTAACCTGAGCTTTGTGTTTTTCCCTAATTTGTGGGGAGCAGCACAAAGCTTTTTTTATTGGACAAATTAGTAGCGATTTTTTAGCGCATTTTTGAGCGTATCTGCATCAGAATATTCAAGCTCGGTACCGGTTGAAATGCCTTTGCCCAAATGTGAAATTTTAATTGAATGCAGCTCGGTAATGGGCTTTAAAAAGTGCTCAATATATTCACCGGTATTTTCGCCTTCAGGTGTAGCATTCATAGCGAGAATAATTTCCTTTAATCCAGCATCAACTTGTTTTTCCATAATTTTCTGCAATTCTCGTGAGCGAACCCGGGTCTCGGGGCTTTTTTCTAAAATAGGCACTGAGCCTCCAAGCACAAAATACAAACCATTATATGATTTGGTTTTTTCAATGTTATCTAAATCTGTGTCACGCCCTACGATCATCCGCACTGTATGGTCGCGGGACTGGCTGTTGCAAATCGTGCATGTGTCGCCATGCTGAGCATCCTGAAAGAATCTGAAGCATGACTGACAGACTCTGATATCCTTTTTAAGATCATGAATAAGCCGGGTGAAGTCATTGATGAATTCCGGATGACGGGTGAGTAAATAGTACACAAAGCGCTTGGCCTGTCGTGGGCCAATTCCTGGGAATTCCGTGAAGTATTCGGTGAGCTTTTGGATCGAGTTCATTATAGTATTGTACTTTATCAAAATTTTATCTCAAGTTTGATAGATTTCCTTATTATAAACGTTTATAATAGATATAACCTATGACTAAAGAGAAAGGAAAAAGAATAACAATTGATCAACTCGCTGAAATGATGCAGCGGTCTTTTAAGCATATTGAAGTGAGATTTGAAAGACTTGAAGAAAAGTTTGACAAGCGATTTGATAGATTGGAACTTAAATTTGATATGTTAGACTCAAAAGTTAATATCAACCACGAAAACAGAATATCACGTGTAGAAGACGATCTCAGAGTTATCAAAACTAGATTAGAGAATAAGTAATATTCAGATTGTTAAAAATCATCATTACCACCACCCATACCACCAAAGTTTGATTTGTCGATAGAAAGGAAGCTGGTCTTCTTTTCATCGAAGAAGAGCTCGACAACACCAGTAGCACCATTTCGGTGTTTTTCAATCAGAATTTCTGCAATACCAGGCTTAGTTGATTCTTCACGCTTCATTTTATCTTCGCGGTGAATAAACATAACAACATCGGCATCTTGTTCAATAGAACCTGAGTCTCGGAGGTCAGAGAGGCGAGGTTTGCCGCCACGCTGCTCCACGGCTCGTGAAAGCTGTGAGAGGGCAAGGACAGGCACTTCAAGCTCGCGGGCAAGCTGCTTGAGCGATCGAGAGATTTCGGTTACCTGCTGGACTACGTTGTCAGATTTTGCTGACACCGGCTGCATGAGCTGGAGGTAGTCGACAACGATCATTCCGAGACCCTTTTCACTTTTTAATCGGCGGGCAACTGAACGCATTTTCAAAATATTGTTTGCCGGCATGTCATCAATAAAGATCGGTGCTTTTGCCAAACGGTCGATCGCTGAACGCATTGCTTCGAAATCTGTTTCCTGAATATTTTTACCGGTTCGAAGTTTCCATGAATCAACACGAGATTCCGCTGCAAGCAAACGGTCAACGAGCTGTTGCGAACTCATTTCAAGCGAAAAGATACCCACGGGAATATTGTGGTTTACTGCAGCCTGGCGGGCAATATCAAGAGCCAGGGAAGTTTTTCCCATTGAGGGTCGGGCTGCGAGGATGATAAGGTCTGATTTTTGGAATCCGGCTAATTTATCATCGATAGCCTTAAACCCAGTCGGCACACCACGCATTTCATCTTGAGAATTATGCAATTTGTCGAGGCGCTCCCATACTTCTGATATAGTATCTCGCAGTTCGGTAAAGCGATGTGAGCTTGAGAAGTTGGTTACATCAAAAAGTTTTTTTTCTGCACTATCAAGAATTTCTTCAAGCTCGCCTGATTCATCATAACCAAGTCCGGTAATTTCTTCAGAACATTCTATCAATCGGCGCATCAAATGTTTTTTCTGCACGATTTCGGCATAGTGCTTTGCATTGGCTGCAGAAGGAACGGTATTTACTAATTCTGTGAGATAGGTTGCACCGCCAATATTGTCGAGTTTACTTTTGTCGCGCAAATGTGATGAAAGTGAAAGAAGATCGATCGGTGTTGATTTACCAAAGAGCTCAAACATATGGCGGTAAATAATTCGATGTTTTTCAGAATAGAAAGATTCATCCTTAACAAAGTCCATGATCTCGAACATGACATCAGGGCGAAGCATAATTGAACCAAGCAAAGCCATTTCCGCATCGATACTCTGAGGCGGAATACGTAGATAAGGAGTACGCTTTACGAGGTCTTGTCTGCTCTGTGATTGTTTATAAGGTTTGTCTGACATATGAAAAGTATATCACCCATCAGGTGACGTTAAAAAATTAAAAAGTGTACAAAAGCCCTACATTTCGACACACCTGTGAGTAAGCTGTGAATAAGTCGCTGGCACAGGTAAAAAATCTGTGTTCTGGTTGTAATTATGTGCGAAGAGGGTGCACCTTTGTCCCATGTGGAGTATCTTTTACCTCAAATCCCAATGAAGCGATCTTGTCTCGAAGCTCATCTGATTTTCGGAAATCTTTATTCTGGCGGGCTTTTTCTCGCTCTTGGACAATGAGATCAACTTCAGCTGGTATTTCAACTTGAGTGGCTGAATCGAGTTTGAGTCCTAGTACCCGATCAAATTCTAACAGCGTAGATTTTTTAATTGTAGCATGAACGGATTGGTCTTTTACCAAATCCCACATAAGAGCAACGGCTTTAGGCGTGTCCAAGTCATCATTAATGTATTCGGTAAAATGATCGAGATATTTTTTATCAATCGAACCAACATCATTTCCAAGTTCGGCAATGGCTTCAATGAGTCTTGTGTACGCCGTCTGCGCTGCTTCGACAGCATCCCAGGTAAAGTTAACCTGCGTGCTGTAGTGAGCCGTCAGGAGCCAATAACGATAGGCCAGGGGATTAATACCTCGTTCAATGAGATCTTTAATTCGAAAACCATTTCCGAGGGACTTTGAGATCTTTGTATTCTCTATATTTAGAAAATTCTCATGAATCCAATAGTTAACAAATTTATGCCCAGTAGCGGCTTCAGACTGGGCGATTTCATTATTATGGTGCACCGGAATATGATCGATCCCGCCGGTATGCACATCGAAAGTTTCCCCGAGATAGCGTAAACTCATGGCTGAACATTCAATGTGCCAACCAGGGAAGCCCACACCCCAAGGTGATGGCCACTCTTGCTGGCGCTGTTCTTGAGGATTTGAGAACTTCCACAAGGCAAAGTCGGTAATATTTCTTTTTTCTTGATTTACTTCAACCCGCGCCCCCTCCTTCAATCCAGCAATATCAATATTTCCGAGCTTGCCGTAATCAGCAAATTTAGAGGTATCGTAATACACACCGTCAGAAGTATTATAGGTATAGCCTTTTTCCTCTAAAATTTTTATGAGATTAATTTGTTCAGTAATGTGATGCGTTGCCCAGGGAGTTTTTGCTTCCTCATCTTTATCAAGTTCAGATTTAATATTCAGCGCACGTAAGTCATCAAAAAAGGCCTCGGCAAAGTGCTTGGTAATTTCTTGCGCCGTTTTATTCTCACGTTTCGCGCCCTTTTCAATTTTATCTTCGCCTTCATCACCATCGGATACTAAATGGCCTACATCAGTGATATTCATGACCTGATTGACAACGTAGCCATTAAATTCGAACATTCGTCGCACGATATCGTCAAATGTATATTTCCGAGCGTGACCAATATGAGGATAATCATAGACAGTCGGCCCACAGTTATACATTCCCACTTTTCCTTGATGAATAGGTTTGAAGATTTCTTTCTCGCCCGACAACGTATTGGTGAGCTTTATCATGAGTAAAATAATATCCTTTTTATTGACCGTTTACAAACACCATTTTTTTTGCGATACTTTTCTCATATGTCACCTTTTTCAAAACGTATTGGAGTCGTTGCTATTGCAACGGTGCTCATTGTTGGTTCTTTTATCAGCGGCGCATATTATACTCGTCGAAGTTATGCTAATGATGCGTCCGCTTCAATCTCAGGAAAAACACTTGGCAAGCCACAGTCTGTAGATTTTGCTGCATTTTGGGAAGCTTGGAATATTCTTGAAGAGCACTATGTTCCCACAAAAAAGGGCGCAACGAGCACACCCGTTACTGATGAGGATAAAATTTGGGGAGCGATCAAAGGCCTGGCAGAATCATATGGTGATCCGTACACAACCTTTTTTCCGCCAGTTCAGGCTACAGAATTTAAAGAAGAGATCAGTGGTGCTTTCGAAGGTCTTGGCATTGAAGTTGGAGTCCGTGATGGAATCTTGACCGTTATCTCACCATTAAAGGGAACACCTGCAGACAAAGCAGGTCTGCGGCCAGGTGATAAAATTCTCAAAATTGACGATACCCTCACGGTTGATTTGAGTACCGATGAAGCAATTCGTATGATGCGCGGCAAAAAAGGAACTTCAGTACGATTGACCTTATTAAGTGTAGATGCAACTGAACCTCGTGAAGTGACCGTAGTCCGGGATGCCATTGCAATCCCAACTATTGACACTGAACATCGAAAAGATGGAGTATTTATCATCAGTCTCTACAATTTCTCTGCAAATTCTGCCCAGTTATTCCGCGGAGCGATTGAAGAGTTTAAAAAATCCGGCAGCAGTAAATTAGTAATCGACCTTCGAGGAAATCCAGGTGGATATCTTGATGCTGCAGTAGATATGGCGAGCTGGTTTTTGCCAAAGGATAAAGTAGTTCTTCGAGAAGATGTCGGCTCAGGAGAAGAAAAAGTTCACTACAGTAAGGGTTACAATATTTTCAACAATAATTTAAAAGTGGTGATCCTTGGAGATGGAGGTTCTGCTTCAGCTTCAGAAATTCTTGCTGGTGCATTGACTGAGCACGGCGTGGCCACTCTCGTTGGAACAAAAACATATGGAAAGGGTTCAGTTCAGGAGCTCATCAACCTTACTTCAGACACAGCCCTTAAGATCACTATCGCACGATGGCTCACTCCAAACGGAAACTCAATTTCAGAGCAAGGTTTGAAGCCTGCATATGAGGTGCCTCGAACCCAGGAAGATCGCACCGCAGGCAAAGATCCTCAGCTCGATAAAGCTGTCGAAATATTGCTAAAGCCATAATAATAGTGTAGTATGTGCTACCGTAACTCACACATATAATTAAACTTACATGAAAGTAATACTCTTGAAAGACGTTCGAAAGGTTGGCAAGAAATTTGAAGTTAAAGATGTAGCTGATGGCTATGCGCTCAACTTCTTGATCCCACAGCGAATGGCTGAAGTCTCAAATACCTCAAATACAAAGCGTGTTGGCAACATTAAGGCAAAGGAGGAAGGCCAGAAAAAGATCCATGAAGACCTCTTGATGAAAAACCTTAACAATCTTGATGGCATTAGCCTTGAGATCAAAGAGAAGGCAAATGAAAAGGGACATCTGTTCAAGGGTGTAAATAAAGAAGAAATTGTGGCGGCGCTCAAGTCAGAAGGTCATCTCGAAATTGCTCCAGAATACCTTACGCTCGAAAAACCAATCAAAGAAACAGGAGAATACACAATTGGTGCAGAAGTTCAGGACAAGAAAGCTTCATTTAAACTCACGATCTCAGCTAAATAATTTCTGTAAACTAGGCAAAGAAAAGGCCCTGCTCACCAGATGGTGTGCAGGGCTTGCCGTTAGGCTTTGACCGGAACTTTGGGACCGAGCTCAAGCTTGGTGAGCAGCTCGTTCTGCTTTTTCTTCAACGACCCATGGAGCAGGTCGTCGATGAATCCCATGAGCGCGTCGAGGTTTGCAGGGATGTTACCTCGCACATCCTCAAATCGTGGGTCATTTATCCGGATCGGCGTACCCCCTTCCAAAACGTAGACTCGCAGCATCTCGTCATCTTTGCCGACCAGATCTTCCCTGAGGGTGATAGTGACGCCTCGAGGGGACCGCCGATGTCTGGCTCGCCACCCCTCCATCGTCGCTGTCTTGATCTGCTCGAGGTTGGTGAAGCCCATGGCTTCCAGCACTTCACGAACCTCAGCACTGGAGGTAATCCGTTGCATGGTTGCTCCCGGTTAAACCAAGTTCTACCTTAATTATTAAACTGTTTTACAATATTGTCAACCACGTAAAATCCCGCTTGAGGGCGGGATCACGTGGTAACTCGAGAGTGTAAGTTTAGATCACGCTAACCTGCTTTCGAACAACCTTTCGGCCGTCGAAGTTGGTCTTGCGTTTATCTTTGAACTCAACTTTACCATCCTTCATTGCAAAGATAGTGTGGTCCTTTCCAAGCGCCACGTTCTTGCCGGCGAGGTAGACGGTGCCGCGCTGTCGCACGATAACCATACCTGTTCCAACAGTTTCTCCGTGGTTAGCTTTGATTCCAAGATATTTTGGATTTGAATCTCGCAGGTTTTTCGCTGTTCCACCCGCTTTTTTGGTTGCCATAGCTCGTAATTTCTACTGAATTGTTTATAATATAAGAGAAAATGATTATAAATGATAATCCTGTAAAAGGCAATACTCCGAATATATCAGGCTTTTTTGATAAAGTGCTTACTGGGTTGACCCTGGTTTTGATGATCACCGCTGGAATGGGTGCCTGGAAACTTTTTAATATTACAGAATCCCGTCTGCCGATCGTCATGGAGCATACACAATTGGCTGGACCCGCCGAAAATCTGTTACCAAATACTGTTGAGACCAGTAGTATAAGTACAACAACCGGAGCATTTGTCGCTTCCAAGAATGGCAAAAGTTATTATCTGCCGTCATGTGCCGCATCTCTGCGGATCTTGGAGAAGAACAGGGTTTGGTTTAATACACGAGAGGAGGCTGAAAAAGCTGGTTATTTGCCGGCTAAAAATTGCAAAGGTTTATAAAAAATCAAAAGGTTCAAGAAAATTAGTACAATGAAAAGGATCGCGCACAAAACTGCATTACATTTCTCAGGCTGGACACTGATCATCCTTGGTGTTTTGGCTGGATTTCTGCCAATCATTCCTGGGTTTGTCTTGGTTGCCGTTGGAGTATATCTTATTTCACTGGCCTCACTCTCACTTTGGAATCGTATTGAAAATCTTAAAACTCGCTTTCCAAGACTTGCGCATCACTACGACCGCCTCGATGCTAAGATCAGCCGCTATATTAAGAAGGCGCACTAATCTTTAGTTTAGTCATGAGTTTTGTGTATAATGGGTGAGTATGCAACCGTTCAACCCTCAAATTGCAGCTGATATTCTTTCTGAGATAAAGAAAGCTCATAAAATACTGATGCACTGCCATCCGAACCCAGACGGAGATAGTTTGGGTAGTACCTTAGCCATGCAGCATAGCCTTAAAACAATTGGCAAAGAGGCAACGGTTATAATCGGTGACTCTCATAAGCCGGCCTATCTCTCAATGCTGCCAGGGTTTGATACGATCGTTATAAAGAATGTGTTGGAGGTAGACCTCAAAGAGTACGACCTGTTTCTTATATTAGACTCAGCTGCGCCTGGGCAGGTTACCCGGTTGGGGGAGCTTGTCTTTCCTGAGAGTCTCCAGACTATTATTATAGATCACCATACGAGTAACCCTGGGTTTGCCAAGATTAACCTGGTTGATCCAAGCTATGCGGCAACAACTCATATGATCTATGATCTCCTAAAGATGTGGAATATAGAAGTGACTCACGAGGCGGCGCTGTGCCTTTTTACCGGAATTTATACCGATACCGCAAGTTTTAAGTACAATCTATCGAAGAACCTCTTGAATACAGCGGCTCATCTTATTGATATCGCCCCAGAATGCACCAAAATTATTCATACAATCCATCACAGCAATACTAAAGAAAATATTCGTTTTCAGGCAATAATGCTCAATTCAGTTAAAACGTTTTTCAATGATAGTGTAGCGATCACCTCCATTACTAACGAAGAAATGAAAGCAAGTAACATAACAGGGGATACCATTCACGCAAGCGGCGTAGCGGATTTTCTTAAATCAGTAGTTGGCTGGAACATTGGAGTCACCTTAACCGAGCTTAATCCCGGTAAGGTGCGGGTAAATTTTCGTTCAAAGGACAAAAATGTCATCGATGTAGCAAAAGTTGCTCTTGCAATGGGCGGCGGCGGCCATCCAGAGGCCGCGGGAGTGTCATTTTCAGGGTCAGTCGCTGAAGCACAGGAGAAAGTCCTCCAAGCTATTGCAGAAACCCACCCCCAACTTGGTCCGAAATAATACATAACAACACAAAGTTGTCAACTGGTCAAATAAGTCGTATGGCATGAAACACAAAAAAATGGCTCTATAGGGTCATTTTTAATGGTTGTACCATCAAGAAAAGCCTCAAAAATCCTTGACTTTGGAGCTCAGCTGTGCTATACTTATTGGGAATCAGAGAAGTGCTCTGGTTTTTTATTTGGGATGTCGCAAGACTAATCAAATACCATTATGCTTACATTTACAACAAGTTTGGTTCTCATTCTCTCTACTGTTACTTCTAACTCTACAGCAGCAGTTGCTACCTCGGTTGCAAATACTGCACCGATCGTAGAAACTTCTGTTAACTCAGGACTACTTAATCCGAATACCTCTAAGCTCAACGCTAACACCGTTTTAACTGCAGACCATTCAAAGTTCGAAGCTGCATCTCTTGCAACAAAACAGCAGGAAGCAAATCGAAATAAGGGTGTATCTGTTGAAACCTATGTCCGAGCGTATTTTGCAAAGACACCGATCTTAGCTGAAATTGCGTTTTGTGAATCACGATTTATTCACATGACTGTTTCAGGTAAGCCCCTTCAGGGACGAGTTGTTCCAGAAGATACCGGTGTGATGCAGGTTAATAAGACCTACCATGCAGCTACTGCCGCAAAAATGGGACTTAATCTCGACAAGCTTGATGACAACCTTGCGTACGGTAAGTATCTCTATGAGAAACAAGGCGTACAGCCATGGTCTGCATCTCGACCTTGTTGGGGAAAGAAGCTAGAGCCTATTGCACTTGAACCTATTAAAACTATTGATCCAGTTGAAACAGCAGTAATTGCTGAAATTGCAACTGCCATCTAATACAACAAAACCCCGCGCCGTAAGGTGCGGGGTTTTGTTATGCCTTTATTATTGATAAAGATGAGCTACAATATAAGTATGAAAAAACATATACCTCTGTTGATCGGTATGGCATTGCCGTTTATCTTTATTATAATCATCGCGGTAGTTGTCTATCTTCCGAGTACGTTTGTAAATCCCGAGTACGATTTTTTGTACTCAACAAATGAACGTTATTATTACGATCGGCTCTACAAAAATTATTATGATATAGAGAATGGCAAGATTGTGGTTCGCTCATATAATCTTTCTTCTAGTACAATAAATTCCTATCAGCCGCGACAAGTTGAAGACCTTCCGCCACTCTATCGTTACGATATCGAAACTGATGCATCACGAGAAATCACTTTTGAAGAGGTTCAGAAACTCAATCTTGATCCAGGACCAACATCTCCCGACGGATACACCATTGCGTATCGATACAATCATGATGGTATTTTTGAATTGTTTGGATCAAGCAACAGCAACCGTGGATTCTATATTTCGAGAGGGAAGGGAAAGAAAAATCTGCCAAGCATCACCATGAACGGTAATTATTATTCAGAGAGCAGCCTTAAACTCGTTGGCTGGGTTAAATAACATATATGGACAAAAAACAAATCATCTCATTTATTCAAAATCAGATCGCTCTGCAAAAGATCTCACATGAGGATCTTGTGGCCATTGCAGAAGGAACACCTCCGACAATTGGTTCAACGCCGGTTGCAAGTGACATTCCTGTCTCGACAGCCGCAATCCAAGAAGGTACCTCAAAAAATGTTATCAATACCTTCTATATTATAGGAGCGATTATTGTCTTGGTGGGGGTTATTATTCTGATCGGTCAAAACTGGGATGAGATCGGCTATCTCGGTAGAGTGCTCGTGACTCTTGGTATTTCATTGGTGACCTACATGGCAGGATTAGTGTTCAGCAAGAGTGTTCATAATGCATTGTCACAGGTACTATTTCTGATCTCAGCGGTCCTTGCTCCAGTTGGCGTAATTATTATGCTCGATGAAATGGATATTGATATCACGATCATGACTCAGGCTATCATGGCTCTGATCCTGGCAATTATGTACGGTGTAGCATATCTTATTTCCCGAAAAAATATTCTGATTATGGCTGTCGTTATATTTGCAACGTGGGCGTACTATGCATTTCTGATCGAAGTCTTTGATGAGCTCTTGTTTGATAACAATTTGATTCAGTGGGCAACCATGTTCCTTGGCTTCTGGTATATTGCTTTGGCGTATGGATTTACCGGCATTCTCTCTGCTAATGACCCTCGACCACAGGAGAAAAAAGCCGTATCTCATCTATTGTACGCCGGCGGAACGCTTGCGATTTTAGGTGCCGGAATTTCTATCGGTGGTATCTGGGATCTCATCTTTATTCTCTTTATTTTTGGAGCATTCTACGCAAGTATCTTTCTCAGGAGCCGGGCGATGCTGATTATTGCAGCCGGTTTCCTCGTGGGGCATGTCATTAAATTGACCTCAAAATATTTTATAGACTCAATCGGCTGGCCGCTCGCCCTTATTATCTGTGGATTTATTGTTATCGGAGTGGGCTACATGACCTACTATTTCAACAAGAAATACATTTCTCAGAAATAGACTGATCGTATAGTATTACAGCACTATGAATTACTGGATACTCAAATCAGAGGCCGATTGCTATTCGATCGATGAGATGAAGCAAGATAGGAAGACTGCCTGGTCAGGAATACGCAATTATCAGGCAAGAAATTTCATTCGGGATCAGATGAACGTAGGGGATTTATGTTTGTTTTATCACTCAAGTGCCGAACCGACCGGGGTGTATGGAGTGGTTAAAGTGGTAAGTAAAGCGTATCCTGATCCAACTCAGTTTGAGAAAAAAGATGATCATTTCGATCTAAAATCCACTCATGAAAAACCTCTTTGGTATGTGGTTGATGTGCAGTTTGTGGAGAAGTTTATTCAGCCTATTTCACTCCAGGATATTAAAATTAGGCCGGATCTCGGCGGTATTATGCTGGCCCAAAAGGGAAGCAGGCTCTCTGTAATGCCCGTTTCAGAGAAGCATTTTAGAATTATTGAGAAATTAGGAGAAAAGTAAGGCAAGTATTCTCGCTTAGCACGCGTCAAATTCTGTTGAATTTGCTGCTCCGCTCGGCCCCGTCGGGCCTGTGCGAGTCTTCGCTCAAATACTTGCCATACTTTTCCTCTTGTAACGAATTCAGCCTTATTCCGTCTATTTTTCTGTTAATCACTAAATGTTGAACCCATGAAAATAGAAGGCCAGGAACATCTTTTACGCTTTTACGATACCCTCAGTGAAGCAAGCAAGACCAAACTCCTTAATCAAATCAAAGCCCAGAACTTTACTGAGCTCCTTGCGCTTGCCGATGAATACGTAAAAAACAAGCCTGTGGTTGCTATTCCAACTGATATTAAATCTGTAAACATGTATCCACGCGTAGCAAAATCAGAGCACAAGGAACTTTACACAAAAGCCGATGCTCGCGGCCGTGAATTGGTAAAGCAGGGGAAAGTGGCTGCATTTCTTGTGGCTGGAGGGCAGGGAACACGCCTTGGCTACGATGGTCCAAAGGGTGAATACAGTGTCACCCCTATTAAAGGCAAGTCTCTTTTCCAGGTTTTTGCCGAGCAGCTCTTGGCTCATGCTCGTGACAACCAGACTACGATTCCTTGGTACATTATGACCAGTGAAGTCAACGACACGGTTACTCAAGAATTCTTCAAAAAGAATAATTACTTTGGCTATGATCCAAAAGATGTATTCTTCTTCAAGCAGGGAATGATGCCGGCATTTTCAATGGATGGCAAACTTTTGCTCGGTGAAAAAGATTCTCTTGCCTTGAGTCCAGATGGACACGGCGGCAGTCTCCGAGCATTGGAGCGAAGCGGCGCCCTTGCAGATATGAAGAATCGAGGTGTTGAACATCTGTCATATTTCCAGGTTGATAATCCACTCGTTCATACTATTGATTATCGTTTCATTGGTCTCCACGATTTAGTTGGCAGCGAAATGAGCAGCAAGACTATTCCAAAAGCTGGACCATTAGAGAAAGTGGGTAACTTTGTATTTGCTGATGGCAAAGTTCAGGTTATTGAATATTCAGATTTACCTGAAGCCTTGGCCACACAGACTAATGCTGACGGCTCACTTAAATTTAATGCCGGATCAATTGCAATCCATGCGCTTAAAGTGAGTTTTATTGAACGACTCACCTCAGGAGGAACACTTAAGCTCCCATGGCACCGTGCTGAGAAAAAAGTGGCACATGTAAATGATGCAGGTGAAATGGTCAAGCCGGAAAAGCCTAATGCAATTAAGCTTGAACAATTTATTTTTGACGCAATTCCACTCGCTGCACATGCAATGGTGTACGAAACTGATCGCGCTGAAGAGTTTAGTCCAGTTAAAAATGCCGAAGGTAATGACTCACCCGAGACATGCCGACAGCATCAGATTGAACGAGCAGCCCGATGGCTTGCAGCAGCTGGAGTACGGGTTCCAGTATCAGAAGGTAAGATAGATGCAATGATCGAGATCGATCCACTCTTTGCCCCATCTCTACAACAGCTCAAAGCTCGAAAGCTTAATATCAAAGAAATTCAGTCTGGGGCCATGGTTTATTTTGGGACCGATGCCCTCGAAGGAATTACCCAACTTCCAACATTCGAAGAATCAAGCTCACAACTGCTCAAAAATATTGGTTCTGCAATCAAAAAGATTTCAAAGCCAGCATCATCTGATGCTCCGCGAACAGCAGGAATCTAATATACATAAACAAAAAACTCCGGTCACTCCGGAGTTTTTTGTTATTGGTTTTTAAACTAATGCTTTTAATTTTTCAATAAATTCTTTTACTTCATCAAGATTTTTTCCCCCTGCACACATTCGGACAATTGGTTCAGTGTTTGAAGTTCGCATATTAACCCAGACGTGACCGAGATCAAGCGTAATGCCTTCAAGGGTTTCGATTTTTGCGTTATGCTCTGCAGCTAAAGCTCTTACTTTTGGTTCAACTTCAGCCCAGGTTTTATTGCCAAGCTTGATATCATCGTTGAGAACATAATGCTCAGGTACCGTTTTCATAAATTCAGAAAGTGGAGCCTCAAGAGTCGAAACGATGTTGGCCATAGTAATCATTGAGAAGATTCCGGAGTCACTGCCAAAGAAGTCTGAATAATAATAGTGTCCTGAGAATTCTCCGGCTGTATTTGCTTTGTGCTCAATAATCTTTTCTTTGAGAAAGCGCGTACCCACCTTTGAGCGGATGAGTTCATTGTCAGGAAACGCTTTAATGTATTCAAGAGATTTGTAGACCCATTCATCGGCAACATAGGGCGGTTTGAAATGTTTGAAGAGGAGCATACAGGCTATATATGAAGGAATGAGCTCTCCTTTTTCATCAACAAAAAATGCCCGGTCTCCATCAGCATCAAACGCTACGCCGAAGTCTGCTCCAATTTCTATTACTTTTTCTCCCAACTGCTTTGTTCCGCCGGCAAGCAGTGGATTCGGGCCATGAGCTGGGAACTCCGGATCAGCAATATCATTAATGAGGGTAAGTTCGAGATTGGGAATATTTTTAAGCTCTCGCAAAACTGATCCGGTTGTACCGTTGGAGCTGTCGCACACTACTTTCAATTTTTCCTTTACGTTTATGTGCGTATTCAAAAAATCAGCGTAGATCGTGAAATAATTCGTATTCATATGCATTTCAATTAGTCTTGAAGAGACTCAACGGCTGTTAATACTTCAGTTCCAGGTACCATCTTTGCTTTCTGTCGCACAACTTTAATACCGTTATATTCTTTTGGATTATGTGATGCGGTGACCATACATCCACCAGAGGCCCCATAATTATTCACCAGGAAATAGAACATGGGCGTTGTTGAAAGGCCAACGATGCGGATCGAGACCACCTTTCCGAGCTTAACTGCTTCGGCAGTAATACTTCGCTCGAGGATATCCATGAGCTCGGTTGAACCATGACGAATATCATGAGCGAGGATTATCTCTCCTGGGTCAAGCATTTGAGCACAGGCCCGGCCGACTTTCGTTACTACCTCGTCATTAATGTCCGTCGGATATATTCCTCGAATATCATACGCTTTAAATATGGATGTATTGATGCTCATTTTTTATGTCGTTACTTGTATAGTATAATGTACCTCTACAAGTAATATAAGTCGAGACCACCATGGAAAAGTTACCAAATTCAAAAGAACAATTTTTAGCAAGACAATGGGAAATGCTTACCGGGTTTGTTCGAAAGCATACATTTAAAGCTGTAGGAGCTGCAAGTTTGATGGTGGCAGCTGGGGGATGCACCGCTGAGGAATTTAGTAGGGTAACAGGTGAATTAAGAGCTTCTGCCACTGAAGGATTAATTGCCTATGATGCCCGCACGGAAGAAGTCCAGCGACAGGCTGAATATAATAGACTCTATCAAACGGATCGAGTAAATTATGAACGTACGCTTCGAGTAAATGCTGGGGTAAGCAACGAAGGCAACTTCTATAATGTTGAAAATACTGAACGAGATAATATTAAGCGGCCCGACGATAACAAATAATCAGCATGACAAACTACGAACGAATTAAAACAAAAGTTCAGGCATCTCCACTCGAACAAGCCGATCAACAGTCAATTCTCGACCAGTTTGCTGAGGTCTCTGATGAGAACCTTATGGAAATTGCTGACCTTTTTCACGACAAGCCAGAATGGGTGGAGATCTACAATAATACCCGCAAACAAAAAATGGCTGCATTTGCCTCTGGAGATGAATCTGCCCTTGAAAATATTCTTGAGCAGGAAAAAAAGTATTTAGAAGATTTAACGTTTGGATTAGACTAGTGAAATGAAACGTATTGTCATTATTTCTACAATTATCTTGCTTATACTTGCAGCAGGAGCATATTTTGTTTTCTCGCAAGAAGCAAAGCAGATCACCAATTACCCAGGAGCGGGAATAAAGATCGTCGCTTTTGGTGATAGTCTTATTCAGGGTGTCGGGGCAAGCGGCAAAGATACCACGGTTGTTTCAGTATTATCACGAAAGATCAGCCGGGAAATTGTGAATGAAGGAATTGGCGGGAATACGACTCGTGATGGGTTGGAACGCATTGATGCGATGCTTAAAAAATATGATCCAAAGCTTGTCATCCTTTTGTTTGGCGGTAATGATGCATTGCGAAAAATTCCGCATGAAGAGACATTCAAAAATCTCGGCATGATGATTGAAAAGATCCACAATTCAGGATCAATGGTGCTGCTGCTCGGTATTCAAGGCGGATTTTTGCGCGATCCCTATAAAGAAGATTTTGAAAAGCTCGCTCGAACCTATAATGTCGCCTATGTTCCGAGTGTTTTGAAGGGCATACTCGGAAAAAAAGAGTATATGTTTGATACTATTCATCCAAATGATGCCGGTTATATTCAAATGGCAGAAAAAATATATCCTGAGCTTGAAAAATTGGTTAAAATAAGACCATAGATTCTCTCTGTAAGATAGGGTAGTAAGAAGCGTCTGTTTTATCTTGTTACGGTTGAGTGACCGGGAACGTTGAGATGAAACCGAACACATACATATTCCAGTTTCATTTACTGATATTTGCTGTAGTGGTACCGCTTGCACTTGTAGGACTGGCAGCTCATTCATTTGATGGATTTTTTAAACAGACTGAACCATTGCCGATTGCTGAAACATCATCGGATACGTATTTGACCTATCTTGAGGCACCACAATCTCCTTCATATTATGCAAAATCGCCCGTAGGTGTTGTGCCTAAGCGGTCTACTCGAGTAACACTCGCGTCTGCTCATCAAGTTACTCGAGCAAGTAGTTTTTCTCAGCCGCTTGATGTCATTTTAGATAAAATTATTCGCTGTGAATCAGGTTACAATGCAGCAGCCCGCAATCCAACGAGCTCAGCCAAGGGGCTTTTTCAAATTATTGATGGTACCTGGAGAGCATTCCAATGTGAAGGCAATGTTTTAAATGCAGAGGATAACTATCAGTGTGGACTTAAAATTGCCACCCAATCAGGTCTTCACCATTGGAACGCATCCCGCTCATGCTGGGCTCAGCAGTTAGTCACAGTTAGGTAGTAGTAAATGGCTTAACCCCATAGTATAATAGTGTTACTTCTACCTGGCTCTATCGTAGTATGTATAGCGCCTGTGTAGCAATACACTGATGCAATATAACGAGAAAGAGCTTATCGAACATAGTCAACGGGGCGATAGTAATGCCTTCGGGCATATCTATGACCGCCATGTCCGGACTATCTACGATTTCATCTATTACAAGACTCGCCATAATGAGACGGCGGAGGACTTGACTAGCCAAACATTTTTCAAGGCTTTGAAAAGTATCGGTTCGGTCGATCCCACTCGTTCGATCATTTCCTGGTTGTATAAAATTGCCCACAATAGTGTCCTTGACCACTATCGGACAACGAAGCACCTTGGAGATATTGATGATTGTTATGACTTGTCGGATGATACAGATACGGTCAGTGAGCTTGATAATGCGGAGGAGGTGAAGAAGGTGAAGGAATATCTTCACAAGCTGACACCGACCGAGCGGGATATCATCATTATGCGGGTGTGGCAGGAACTTTCATATAAAGAGATTGCCGAGATCATCGGCAAAACCGAAGCCAACTGCAAAATGATTTATTCTCGCACGCTGAAGAAACTCAGAACGCTTGTTCCGGTCGCGCTCTTCTTGTTACTTTTAACTACACCCTAGTATGGATAAGAAAATTTCAGACATCATCACAGATTTAAAACAAATAGACCCAGGACTTGCTTCTGAGGCCTCTAAGATGCGTCCTGCTATTTCAAAATTTATTGAGGCAAAGCCTGATACGCAGTTCAATCCTGCATTTGCCGCTCGCCTTCGAAGTGAGCTCATGACCAAGGCGGGGGCGCATTTAGTTGCTCCGCTATCTACACAGGCTGCAGTAAGCCAGCCACGTGTTTCATCATATTGGTCTATTTTCTTAAATAATTCATACCAGGCAAGTCTTGCTGGTGCGCTTGTGGCAATTTTGGTCATTGCACCGGCAACATTTTTAGCAACTCGAAAAGTATATGAAGGTTCTGATGCAGAAACATACGTAAAAAATATTACGTCAGGGCTCAGCTTGAAACAGCAGATCAGTACCAAGGGCATGAATGCATTCGGTAAACTTTCCTACGTCCAGGCAAATAATCAAACGGGAGGCATGGGCGGCGGAATCGCTACAAGCCGTGATGCATCACTTGCACCGCAGGCAACAACAGCAGCTCCTGACACTATGACAATGGGCAAAGGTAGCAGTGTCGGTAAAATGATGGTGCCCGGAGGAGAGTTCACCCAGATCAAATATGCCTACATTGGCGAAGCCCTAAACCTAACCGAAACTGAAGGTCAGGTATTTAAGCGTGTTAAAAACGCTGAAGCAGGAAAGCAGCTGGCGGAATTTATCAAGAAATCAAACTTTGGTTTGGTAAATCTCCCTTCATTCTCATCACTTGGATTACAAAATTTACAATTACTCGAAGACAAAGAATTTGGATACTCAATTAACGTAAGCTTCGACGAAGGAACCATTACCATTGGTCCTGATTATAGAAAGTGGAAGTTTTCTGAAATACGAAATCCATTACCAGCTTCGAGTCTGCCTGCAGATGCAGAGCTCATTAAACTCGCGGATGCGTTTGTAAAAGAGCATGGTATTGATACTTCGATTTATGGACAACCAGTTGTTGAAAATAAAACATATACGGGCAATGATGCCGCTGGAAAGAATGCTGAATTTGCCATGGATAATGTTAACGTAACCTATCCGCTTATGCTTGGAGGCACTGAAGTGTACGATGAATCAGGCAATAAGTATGGTCTCCAGGTTGGTATTGATATCCGATTGAATAAAGTGTCTGGTGTATACAATTTGACGGGACAAGTATATGAGAGTTCAAAATATTCTCTCGAGACTGAAGCGTCAAAAGTAATTGATGCTGCGGTGAATGGCCCACAAAATCAAATCATGCCGCTTGTAGCAGAAGATGGGGTTAATCAAAAGATTACAACTGAAACACTGACCCTTCAAGCTCCAAAGCGGGTATTGATGCGGCACATTGTATATGCAAATGAAATGACCACCGAGCTTTATGTACCTGCATTACTCTTCCCAATTCAGCAGAAGAAAGGTGTGCCGTATTATCAAAAAAATGTTGTCGTACCTTTGATCAAAGATGCATTGGCGCAGACTTCAGGTGCAGAACCAATGCCTGTTGATATCGGAAATCCAATTGGCTCTTCATCCTCAACTCCAGCCGTTGCTCCTGAACTCAAACCTGAAGTCGTCTCCACCACTTCAACCTCATCTCCAACCATCTAGTAAAAAGCCTCAAAAGGGCTTTTTTACTGCTCAGGTTGACGTAAGGCGGAGTCTGCTTTACAGCATTAAAATAGGGTGAAGGAGGGAGCGGGCTGGGGTATAATAGGGATACATGAAAAGGGTTGTAGGTCAGAGTTTCGGTCTTCTTCTCATAATGATAGGGATTGGATCCGGTTATATAGAGTTCAATAATAAATCAGCGTATTCGTATCAGGCTGATGAGAAAGCTGAGGTAAAGCCTGTGACTGCTCGAGTCATGGGTGTAAAAAAAGCTGAGGCACGTGTCGTAAAGCCTGCTCAGCTCATTATTCCGGCAATAAAAGTGGCGGCGCCAGTAAAAGCCATGGGGCTTGATGGAACTAAAATGGCTGTGCCAGATAATTTTACTGAAGTCGGCTGGTATAAATACGGAACATCGCCTGGAGAAAAGGGAAGTGCTGTGATGGGCGCGCATGTTGATGATGGTGGGCGCACTGCCGGAGTTTTTAAAAATTTAAAAAACCTGAAAGTTGGTGATGATATTTATGCTGTTGATTCAGACGGTAAAGCCGCACACTTTAGAGTGACGGCGAAAAAAGTTTTGCCGTATCGCACAAAGATCACTGATGATGTGTTTATGAAAAAGGATACAGCCCGTTTAAACCTTATTACCTGCCACGGAACATTTTTGCCAAAAGAAAATACGTATAATCAGCGTTTAATAATCTTTACAGAACTCGTTCCAAAAAATTAATACATACTTAATGATGACCCTGTATGATTTGGTTATTAGAAAGTAATCAAATTATATATGGAATATTTTCAAACTATTTTTCAGAATCGCTCAAAAGCAGGAGAGAAATTAGCCAAGAAACTATTGCCATATACATTTGAGAAACCAATTATCCTCACGTTGCCTCGCGAAGGTGTGCCTGTTGCTTCAAAGGTTGCAGAAAAACTGGAGGCTCCACTTGATGTCATCATAGCCCGTAATCTTCGTGCTATTGACACTGAAATTGTTTTTGGGGCTATTGCTGCAGGAGATGTGGTAGTGCTCGATCGCTCAATTCAGCGCTCCCTTGATCTTTCAAATGATGAGGTGGCAGCGATTATTGAGACTGAGAAAAAACTGCTTATTGCTGATATGCTCAAGTATGACAGTGGCTCACACGTTGTACGCCACACTGCACCACACACCGTTATTATTGTTGATGATGGTCAGGCTTCAGGGATCAAAGTACGTGCGGCGATTGAAGCAGCAAAAATTCTTTACAATCCACAGTCAGTTGTATTTGCCGCACCTGTCTGCTCACGCGATACAGAATTTATGATCAAAGATCTTGTCGATGATATTGTCTTTGTAAATAATCCACGACATCTTCTTTCAATATTTAATTGGTATGACGAATACACAAAAGTTTCTGATGATGAAGCACGATCATATCTCAAACAATTCTTTTCACCAAAGCCACTGTTGAGTTTCTAATTCAATAGGAGTATTCTTAAGTAAGAATCAGACTCAGCCGCATAACCCCTTTTGAAAGGAGGGGAAGATGAAGATCCGATTGCCATTGTTTGGTCGTTTCGATTGGTGTCTCATCTGGATGCTGATGTTATGCTGCCTGGTCTTACCGATCAGCTGTACATCAGCTCACGTGCAGGCTGGGGCACAGCACTTAGTGGTTGTTGAAGAAGACGTGACTGAGGTGGTCTCCGTCACGGGTGAGGTCAGCCATTGGTGGGTCAAGAAGATCCCGCTCAAGCTCATCGTCATTCAGACCGAGACTACCAATGACAAGGGTGAAGAAGTGGCCACGCTTCTTTATCAGGGTACTAACCGGACTGAGCCGGTGGAGACCGTCATTATGCGCGTCGATGTCAACCTCCTTGATCGATTACCCGATCACATCGTCCAGCGCAAGCCCTGACCTTAACATCAGGGCTTTTTCTTTGTAAGGACATACACCTTAGGTCGTCACAAGGGGGTAACTATTAGTTAACAAAAGAGCCTATGACCACAAAGAAATTTTTAATTACCACCGCCCTTGTGGCCTTACCGGCAATTGTATTGATTGGCTATTCACAATGGAGTATAGCCAAAGCCGACAGCACACATAACCAAAACATGGCATATGCCGGAGAAATGTTTAGCACCAATCTTAATGGTTCACAAGAAGTGCCAGCGGTAAGTACTCCTGCTCATGGTCAGGCTGAGTTTAAGGAATATCAGAACTCATCAAAGCTCGATTACACCTTGACCCTCAACAATATTGAAGATGTCACCGCCGCGCATCTCCACTGCGCAATGCCAGGACAAAATGGTCCGGTAGTCGTTCCGCTTTTTGGAGCTGAAGACCGGTCATTTAAAAATGGTTCAATTGCCGGAACTATTTCGGCTTCTGATATTACCGAAGCGGGGATGACCTGTCAGCCAAATATTCAAACCTTCCAGCATTTGATTCAGGCAATGCGTGAAGGAAAGATATATGTAAATGTGCACACGGTTCAGAATCCTCAGGGCGAAATTCGCGGGCAATTAATGCAGGGTGGAAATATGTCAGGAGCTCACGCAACTTCAACGACAAACAATACAAACACCAACACTCAAAATAACCAAAATAGTAACCAGAACAATACTTCAAACAATACAACCAGCAATACAAGCACCGGACCGCAGGCAGGCACCCATTATGAAATGGTGACCTCACCAGAAGGGTACACAGGTCATTGTTATGAAATCGATGGAGTCCACTACTGCCAAGCTCAGACAAAAAATTCAGATAGCATCTTCAATTCAACTGAGACCTTAACAACAAATGCCGTTCAGACCTCAGCAAATCCAGATTTGGGACACAACTATGTATTCGTAAAGCCGGATGCATACCACAAGATGCAGGGAGGAAATGTCTCATTCCGTGGTTCACATTTTTATCCACATGAAACGGTGACTATCAAGAATGGCGGCACATCACTCGGCACGGCCACTGCTGATGCATCCGGAAGTTTTAATACGAATGCTCATTCAATTCCATACACTTCAGGCATGCAGCGATACACCTTTACCGGATCCATGAGTCAGATCGAATTTCCGGTTGAGATTTGGGTTGATGGAGCAAATCCATGGTTGGGCTTGAGTTCATATTACGCGGGTGATACTTCACCGCTCACTATTTCAGGCAATGGATTTGGCAGCGGCGAGCAGGTAAAAGTCTGGTTTAATGGACTTGATGTCGGCACCGTTACTGCAAATACAAATGGCGAGTTCAGTTTAAATACTATGGTACCTGAAGGAAGTGTTGGGCAGAAATTAATTAAAGCTCAAGGTATGCACACCAATGCGACCGCCGAGCAAAGTTTCAGCCAGGCATTCTAAATAAAATAATATATAAAACGAAGATGACTTTTACTGATGAGTAAGAGTCATTTTATTTTTGCTAGATATATTACTGGAGATATTATAAGATGCTGATATATTTATGAATTTCCCCAGCAATTTCCCTAGTAATTTTCTCCGGCACTACCGCGGGCATACTGTATTTCTCATACTTTTTGTAGTGATGCCGCTCGTATTGTGGCTTGCCGATCTGGGCCTGCAGCTTGATTTTACAGATTTTTATTCAGCCATGACCACAATCGGTAAAATTGCCGGCCTTGTGGGAGTATGTCTCTTTGCCTCAAATATTTTTCTCTCGGGACGCTATACATTTGTCGATAAACTTTTTGGCGGATTAGATCGAGTGTATTTGTTTCATCGACGAATAGGAATTTCGGCATTCCTGTTATTAACCCTTCACGTGCTGACAATGACGATCCGCACCTGGCAGGATTCATTCCGATCGGTTATTGATTCCGCTTTTGATGTCACGGACACGACCATCAATCATGGCCGATTTGGATACTATGGACTTCTCGTCGTTATTATCATTACACTCTTTGTGAGATTGAAATATGAGCGTTTAAAGCGGATACATACCTTCATGGGGGTATTTCTTTTCTTTGGCGGATTGCATGTATATTTTACTCCTTCTGATGTGGCGGTAAATCTAGCGCTGCGCTATTACATCTTAGGAATAGTAACTATCGCGCTGTTGAGTTATGTTTGGCGCACTGTTTTGAAACGCTGGCTTGTTAAAAGAATTATTGCGGATGTGGTGGAGGTGAATAAGCTCGGAGATTTTGTAACCGAGGTAATTGTAAAACCAAGAGATGGCAATGTTACGTTCAAAGCCGGACAATTCAATTTCTGGAGATTCAAGCAAAAGGGTTTTCCATACGAAGATCATCCGTTTTCAATTACCGCTTCAACTGAAGAGGGAAGACTGCGTATGTCGGCTAAAGCTTTAGGAGATTTTACAAAAATATTGCCGACACTTAGTGTCGGCGCAGTGGCTGAGATCCAGGGACCATTTGGCGGATTTAGTATTGATCGGTCAGAGAATACAAAGCAGATCTGGATCGCGGGAGGTATTGGGATCACTCCATTTATGAGTATGGCTCGAACCTTGCGCGACACGATTGGTAAAGATCCGTCGCTCAAAGAATATACCATTTCGCTGTTCTATTCTGTAAAAAATGATGCTGAAATGATCTACAAACAAGAGCTTGAGGATATCGCAAAGAAAGTTCCCGGATTCACATTCTTTCCTTGGGTAGGTGAACGGGATGGATTTATTTCTGCTGATAAGATCGTGACCAAAATGAAAGTCATTGATGCCGATGTATTTATTTGTGGACCAAAGCCATTGCTTAATGCACTCAGCTCACAATTTAAAGCACTCGGTGTTTCAAAATCTCATATTCACTTTGAGCTGTTCAAACTTCTATAATTTTTCCAAAAGAAAAGTCCCACACCGCGAGGGTGGGGGACATACGTACCTTAGAGATTCAGGAACTGGCGATCCTAACCAACTTCTGGCCCCAGTCTGCGAGCTCTGTCAGCTCATCAGCTTGGGGCAGTGTGTGAAACACGGTGTCGAGTCGCCTCTTTGTCGCTAGCGCATACATCACCCGGAGATGCTGGAGCTCCTGTCGGTCTAGCGTGTTATGGAGCAGGGGAGCCTTGCTGGGGTGAAGCTGTGGGACACACATCATCACCCCAACGAATACTTCATCGCGGGGGCTCGGAGTCGAGCTGTCATTGCTTTTGCGCTCCATGGCGATGAGCCAGATCGCCCCTGCAACGGCCGACAGGCAGGTACGGTCCGACAACACGCGTAATGCTTCCCAGTCTGGAACCCCTACTTTTTTGGACAATGTCTCAGCCAGTGTCTCTAGATG
>JALYRQ010000028.1 GCA_030855125.1 bacterium
CCATGCTCAACACTATACACTATAAGATCAGATTCAACAAAAGTGTAAGTAATATACTGATAATGATGCTTGGCCAAAGCAAAAATTTAACCGCTACTTTCCCCTGTGCCTGCAAAGGAGTGTTGTTTGGCACAGTCGCTCGATATTGCTTTGGTCGTTGAAGAACAATAAAGCCCGATATTCCCAATGTCGTCGAAAGTGCAAGCAGACCAAGGCTTAATGGAGTACTTAAATTATCAGTTACCCTATTATAATCCTCAGGTGCAAAATAATTTACGGCCCAGGCCAATGGATCAAGACGATATCCTCCTGACCAAGATTTTACCTGCTGGTTGATTACCGATGCTGTTTCGGCAAGTGTTTTTGGCGGCTCAGGTTTTGTTTGAGCTGCTATCGGAGTTGTAGTTGCTTGAGGTGTGGAGGTGGCTGGTGTTGAAGTGCTCTGTATTGGAGTATTTATAACAGGTTCAGCAATGACTTTTATATTTTCTTTTACTTTTTTCTGAGCTCTTTTTCGCCCTAGTAATTTTTCTATAATAGTTTGCGGTACTTCTTGTTGCGGTTCTACAAGTTTGATTTCTTCTTCTTTAGTTACTTCTACAATTTCATCATCATCTTCTGTTTCTTCGATATTAGGTAATACTACTGGCGCAGCTATTTCCGGCTCAGGCTCGACAATAGTTTCTTCTTTATCATCACTTTCGTCATCATCCTCCTCAGTAACTTCTGGAACTGCTTCTTTCGTTGGTTCAGGTGACAGCTCCGGAGTTGGCTCAGCCCCTGGAGAAGGTTCAACTATTGCTTCTCTAATAATTTTAATAATACTTTGTTTTTCTTGTTTATCGGACTTATCATCCTTTGATTTAGCTTCTACAATAGAAAATCCACTCAAAAATATGAGTGCAAAAATCGTTATGTATGCTGTTACGGAAATGTGTTTTTTACCCATCATATTTATTGACGGGTGAGATGCGATTTATTACTTACAAATTAATATTATTGGTTGAGACTGATATTGTTTATGATGACTGGTTCAACAGGTCGATCATTTGATCCAACAAGTGTTTCGCCAATAGCCTGGACAACATCAAGACCCTGAACAACTCGGCCGAACACGGTATGCTTCGTATCAAGAAAATTATTATCTTTTAGATTAATAAAAAACTGACTGCCGTTGGTATTTGGTCCAGAGTTAGCCATTGAGATAGTCCCCGCTGCATTGCGGTTGTTGGGACCAATTTCATCATTAAATCGATATCCTGGTCCGCCGGTGCCCCATTCCCCTGCTTTTGAATCATCTTTAGTGAGCGGATCTCCACCCTGGAGCATAAAATCTTTGATCACGCGATGAAACTTTACGCCGTTGTAAAATCCTGACTCAGCAAGCTTTGCAAAGTTAGTCACGGTATTTGGTGTATCCTGTCCAAAAAATTCGATGGTAATGTCTCCTTTGGTTGTGTGGAATATTGCGTTCATAAGTTGTATTGGTTGATTATTTTGTGATGTTTGCTGTGATTCCGGGGCGATCATCTCCGAAAGCTGGGGTCGTGATAATTTATTGGAAGGTTCTTGTTGATGTGGTATGCCCTGCGCCGAAGAATTCTTATTATTCGGCAGCATAACCTGGGCAGCAAAATCATCTTCCATCTCAGCTATCTTTGGCCCTTTGGGAATATGAGGCCAGTATAGTATACCGCCAAAGAGCAAGGCTGCAATCATCAAGTACCCGAAAATGTATTTCTTCTCCATACGGTCAGATTTTATTCCCCTTACTCAAGATAAATCTCGGCGGGTACTGGTGTGTCGAAGGTTCCTTTTTTAGAATAATAAAGAACGCCGGCAATGACGATACTAATAACTGCAACAAAAACAAAAAATGCACTAAACCCTCGTTGAGTATTTTTCATATATATAATTTACTATGGAAGCTTTTTAAATGAAAGTGAAAACATATAAATATATTATCGCACAATATCAGTAATTTCCTAAACTCCTCAATAGTATAGGTAGGTTTGAGTGTATCCATATATTCATTCGAACTTGTGTTGACTTAAATATATTATGATGATATAATATATTCAGTTAATTCCTGACCTTTATGGCAGGTCGCTCCAATTGTTGGGGTACGAAGGTTGGTGCATTTTCCTTGAAATGCACAGAACGAAAGGAGGCCTTTATGGCCCCCAAGATGCACAAGCGGCACATCATCGCAGGCCCCGGTAGGTATGACCTCACGGTCTACGGCCCGACCAGCGACAAGCAGAATTATGAGCAGCCCCGGCTCAGGTTTACCGTCACCGACGGCAGGCAAGACTCGGAGGAGTGGATCACGATCGTGAAGATCGGGCGTGAAGACGGCTCCGGCCACAACTTCATCATCGACGGCTACAACGCCAACGGCGCCCGCGTCAACATCTTCTACACGCTCCGGACGACCCAAGGCCAGAAGGGCCACATGGTGTTCCACCCGTTCAAGACGTGCGGCCAGTGCAAGGGCGACCAGCCTCTGAACCACCGCTTCTGCGCCCACTGCGGCACCGAGCTGCCCAAGACGTAAATCGTTCTTCAAACCCACCACTAAGCACGGGGAAACCTATTGCTTCGGTGGTGGGTTTTCTCTTGCTTTTTTTCTCTTGCTTTATTTTAGGCTGAATTAATGGGCTTCACCCCAACATGGAATTCCCAAATCAGGATATGAAATAGTTTGTTTTTTATCATGCCTTTTTGACAAGATACTACGAGCAAGGGTCACAATCCCCTTTCCAAATTTGTGAGAGAGTTCATCAATAACAGAAAAGATCTCTCCCCTATCTTCTACTTCTTGAGTGAAGCCAAACAGATCCGGTTGGAATGTGGTGGCAGGACTGATCGCGCGAAAGACAACACCGGTGGCACGGTAGTCATAATGCGGAGAATAGACCTTATGAAAATGTTTTTGGATCTGATCAACAATATCCATTGGATTTGAGGTGCCCAGCGATAAGCGGAAGTCAGCACTACGATACGTAAATTTCTGAGTTTTTAAATAAAAATACACATCGTGTGTAATACAATGATTATCGCGCAGTTTTCTGCAGGCTCGTTCAGCATTTTTTGAGAGTTCAGCGATAAGGATATTTTGATCTTTGGTAATTGGTCTAAAGGTCCCTGTTTTCATGATCGATTTTTGCATTTCTCGGACCTCTTCACTCACGCGCAATACAGACCGGCCATTCAATTCATGCCAAATTTCTACATATGGTTTTGAAAGATGTTCTCGAATCCACCATTCAGGTTTTTGGGCAAATTCGAGAGCTGTACGGACATTAAGTTTCATCAAATCGGCTGAACTTGCAGGACCAATGCCCCAGATTTTTCCAACAGGAATATCTTTAAGAAATAATGGAATATCTTTCTGCTCGAGCACCGTAAATCCTGCAGGTTTATTCCATTTTGAGGCAACTTTCGCCAAGACTTTTGTTGGAGCAATACCAATAGAAAAGGTCAGGCCGAGGTCTTGTTCAAGGTCGCGTTTGATATTGAGGGCGGCTTCTATTGCAGGATTATCACCACCCCTTAATCCCCTCCTTGGAATAGGAGGGGTAGCCCTGTCCTTTTCCATGGGTAGGGTTGGGGAAGGGTGATTCTCTGTCATGTGAGTTAAATCCCCAAAACATTCATCAATACTATACTCTTCCACGACCGGTGCATGTCTCCTGACAATCGCGTACATCCGTTTGGCGTAAATTGCATAGGTATCATAATGAAGCATCGTAATAATTACCTGGGGACACAATTTTCTAATTTCACTCATGAGCATGCCGCGGCTCACACCGTATTTCTTCGCTTCATATGTCACAGCAAGAGCAATACCACGCTCTGCTCCAGCCACCACCGGCTTGCCGCGCAGTGCTTCATTTTGTGCGACCTCACATGAGGCAAAGAATGCATCACCGTCGATATGAATGATCACATCTGATTTTAATTATGAGTAATTACTGAATTCCAATAAATTTTCTTTTTAAGGTCGCTCTTTTTTGTTTGTAATCCGGGATTGCCACTGCAACCAAATCCCAGAATTTTTTGGAGTGATTCATTTCTTTGAGATGACAGAGTTCGTGCACAACAATATAATCTGCAAGCTCGATCGGCAGATGTACTAAAGAATAATTAAAATTCAGATTGGCTTTTGATGAACAGCTGCCCCAGCGGGATTTTTGGTTGCGAATGGCAATTCTGTTGTATGTGAAGTTGTAGATCTTGTTGTAATGCTCGAGTCTCTCTTTTATGAATTCAAGAGCTCTCTTTTTATTTTGAGTATAATCTTTTCGTGTCTGATTAATGACAGTTTTTCCCTCGAATCTCTTTTTGAGCTTATCTTGCATTGCTCTGATCCAATCCCCTCTCTGCTTCACAAATTTATCAGCAAAGTAGGCTGAAGCAAGCAACGGCAATGTCACCACTACTTCTCCACTATGATGCACAGTAATGCTCACTCGCTTTGCTCGGCCACTTCTTTTGATTGAATAGTTGATCTCACTCATCTTTCTTATAATACTTCTTTCCTTTGAGCTTGTCTGGTAGGAGATCTTCTTCGGTATATCGCTCATAGCCTTTGCCGTAGCCGAGGTCTTTCATCAGTTTGGTTGGCGCATTGCGGATCTGCATCGGAATTGGAAGGTTACCTTGAGTTTTTACATCATCCACGGCCTCAAAATAGGCTTCATACGCGTGTTTACTCTTCGGTGCGGCACACATATATACCGTGCCATGAGCGAGGTTTATTTGGGCTTCTGGCAAGCCGATAGTATCGACTGCCTGGAAGACGGAATTTGCCAACCCTAATGCATGCGGATCAGCCATGCCAATATCTTCCGAGGCAAAAATAACCATCCTTCGGGCAATGAATTTTGCATCTTCGCCCGAGTCGATCATACGCGCCAGGTAATACAACGCCGCATCAGGCTGTGACGCTCTCATACTTTTAATGTATGCACTGATGATATTGTAATGCTCCTCGCCTTTTTTGTCGTAGCGGAGAAACTTATTTTGCAGGGTATCTTTTAAATGCTCAAGCGTGATGTCTTTATAAAACAATGCCGTGTTTGAAAGCATGGTGATTGCCTGTCGTGCATCGCCATTGGCCATGCTGATGAGCCACTCTCGTGCATCTTCAGGAAATGATTTTTGACCAATCTCCTGCATAGCCCGATCTACTATTTCCCCCATTTCCTCATCATTGAACTCCTTTAATGTGAAGACTCGGCAGCGAGATAATAAGGCTGGAATAACTTCGAAGCTTGGGTTTTCTGTAGTCGCACCAATGAGCGTGATCTCACCCGACTCGACGAACGGAAGAAGAAAATCTTGTTGAGCTTTATTGAAGCGATGTATTTCATCTAAAAATATAAGTTTAGGTTTGTTGGTAAAAAGACTTTTGTCATCCACGATGTTTCGAATATCTTCTTTGCCGGCAGATACTGCTGAGAGCTCGTGAAAGTCCGCATCAATTGCTTTAGCATACATCCGGGCAATGGTCGTCTTCCCTACTCCTGGCGGACCCCACAAGATAAAGGAAAACAAATGCTTGTCCTCAATAGCAATGCGCAATGGCTTCCCTGGTCCAACAAGATGCTGCTGTCCAACAAACTCATCCAATGTTTTCGGTCTAATTTTTGCTGCCAGTGGTTCCATATTTTTAATGACGTTACGGAGGCTTCATGATAATGTGCCTAATTCTGCTAATGCACTCTCGGTGTAATAATGAATATGAGGCACATGGGATTATATTTAATTGTTAAAACATGAAGCTTGATACCACTCGCATAGATCGGGCTAGCCAGGTTGAACGGTTGAGGATCGAGAGTCGGGCCAAAAGGATCTTGTGGTGGCGGGCTTCGCGGGTATAAGGCAAGCCTTTGAGAATTTTCTTGTCGATTACTTTATTCATTCGAACAATTTCGTGCTGTACTTCTTTTTTTAATTGATGTTTACTCATGGTATTAAAATTAGTGTGTTGTTAATTAATTTTTGTTGTTTAATACTTCCTTATTACTGCTTTTACCACTGCCATAATTTTTAATTCTTCGCTTTCCGCGGGAACGATATCACTGAATTGCTCATTGGCGGCTTCGAGCCAGACTTTCCCCTGCCGTTTTCTTAAATATTTAACGGTATATCCTCCATCCATGAACGCTACGATGATATCTCCGTCTTTTGCATCCGATCTTCGTTCGACGATCAACATGTCTCCTGGTTGGATTCCTGCGTCAATCATTGATTCTCCAGAGACTCTGAGCATGAAGGTCGCTTCTTTGTTTTTAATGAGGTAATTATCGAGACTCATTGTTTCGGCGAGATCTTCTTCGGCTGGGGTTGGGAAACCTGCTTCAACTGCACCGAGTATTTTGAGACCTCCTAAAAATTTATCAGTCGGAATCAGTCGGCCCTGAGAATCTTTTTCAACGAGCTCTTCATCAACAAGTTTGTTCACGAGTTTGAAGACGGCATTCTTTGACTTGAGGCCAAACATCTTCATCATTTCTGAATATGAAGGCATGACTCGATTGTCATCGTAGAACTTTTTGATCTTGTTTTTGTAGTGCTCGATCATATATAATGTATTAATAATTTCTTATCTCAAGTATAGGTGAACGATCGTTCACCGTCAAGTAAATAGACGCAAAACTGTGTATAACTTTCTCAATGCAACACAGATTTTTATTCATGCAAATACCACAACAGCCCACCTAGAGGTTGGGCTGTTGTGGTGAGGGTCGAGTTAGAGTCGAGAGAGTTATTGAGAGAGGGTCAAATTCCAAAGATTGTCGCGGTAGGTCATATTTGTTTCCTTTCCTAAAATAAAACGCTTTAAATTAAAGAAAAAAATTTTAATTATATTTATCATGGTCCACTCTATAACGGATGACACCGCTCTTTCTTACACATCCATGTGTTCCATAGCATATTTCCAATCACCGCCAACTTTTTTGCCGGGATTGAAGATATTTTCTCGATCAAATATTTTTTTTGTTTCTTCAAAAAGTTTGTATACCTCAGTACCAAACATTTGTTCAACAAATGGTGTGCGCAAAACGCCATCATTATGTTCGCCGGTTATTGAGCCTTTGTATTCCAATGCAAGTGTGCTGACTTTATTCATGATCTCTGTGATCATTTCTTGCGCTCCGGCTTTATGCATATCGATCAAAGGGAAAATATGAAAGTTTCCGTTACCTACATGGCCTTGAATTGCATATGGAATATTGTAGTGATCAAGGATCGTATACAGTTTCGGTAAATATTCAGGAAGGTGTTCCGGATTGACCACTAAGTCTTCAATAAATACTGCAGTTTTCAAATTTGTTGAGCGGCTTCGCAAAATATTAAAACCCTCGCGGCGAATAGTCCAAAACTTTTTTGCTTCATCAGCAGATGTTGTGAGTTTTGAAGTAACCCCAAACTCTTTCAAACTTTCCTGAGCTTTCAATGCTTGTTTTTTTGCTTCTTCATCGGTGTCTGAGGTAAATTCTGCCAGCACAATTAACTTGGGCACTTTACCGGTGAGTGATGCCCAAAATTCCGGAATAAATTTAAGAAGCAATGAGAAAAAATTGCCTTTCATCTTGCGAATAAGAGATGGTAGCAATCCCATAGCGATTTTAAAAGTATGATCATCGTATGACTCCAAACTTTCCGGCTTAAATTGCAACAAATGATTGGTCAAATCGCCCAGATGTTTTAGATCCTTCATAAATACAATGAGAAGCTGTGAGTGTGTTTTTGGTCGAACTAAACGTAACTTTACTTCTGTGATAATACCAAGCGTTCCTTGGGATCCAACAATAATTCGTGAGAGATCAAATGTGCCTTTTTGCTTATCCCAGACTTTCCAGAGATAATACCCAGAAGCATTCTTGCTCACATTAGGTTTTGCTGCCATGATCTTGTCATAATTTTTTTCGATCAGCGCATGCATGTCTCGGTAGAGTTCTCCTTCCAACGTCTGGAGTTTCTTTTTCTCTTCGAGTTCAGCCATGGTCAGGACTTTAAACTCACATTCTGTACCATCTCGCAAAACCATTTTGAGCGATGTAACATAATCGATTGCATTACCGTACATCAAGGTTTTTTCTCCGCCTGAGTTGTTGGCTACAATTCCGCCTATAGCACAAAGCAAACGCGACGCAGGATACGCCGGCATGAGTAAATTCTTTTTTAATGTTTCTTTTTCAAAGTCACGATAAAAAACACCCGGCTGAGTGATGGCATATCCTCCCTCCGATGTTTCTTTCACTTCTTTCACCTGATTAAAGTACTTCATGAACTCAACAACTACAGAAGTGGTTAAAGGACCGCCGGTCATATCGGTACCAGCTGCTCGAGCTGTGATGTTAATTTTATTTCCTGCAGCACGTTCTTCGTTAACTGCTTTTACCAGAGCCTGGACATCGGTTGATGTTTTTGGAAAAACAATTACTTCCGGTTTAATCTTGAAGAGACTGGCATCGCGGCTGTATTTTTCAAGACTAATACCATCGTATGCAATGTCACCTTTAAACGTTTTCATCAAACGTCCGAGCAAAGAATCAATCATAATATTTATTATAGTATACCAGCTATTATACCCCGCAGGGCTTCCCATGCGTAGCGGATTCCCTGGATAACTAATTCAAAAGCGTATTTTAAATTTTGAATAACGAGCGGTTCAGAAAAAATATCTTTGAGATTAATATTAAAAAATCCCAGAATAATAAGTGCAACGACTATAAGTACGATCGTATCGATCAAGCCGTGCTGATGTGGTTTTAATGAGAGGCTCATTTCAAAATTATACTACAAGATCATATTACAAGTATGAAAGCGGGTTTAAATATGCCTTGAGGTCAGCTACGGGCATGGTGTACGTTCCACCGCAGGCCTGGCTCGGTCGATTAACTACCTGTACACCTTGTGATGCGTATACGGTGAAGTGAAGGTGCGGTCCTGTTGAATATCCAGTATTGCCGCTATATCCAATAATACTGCCAGACTCAACAGCCTGACCCGCAGATACTTTGATCAATGAGAGATGGGCATAGAGTGTTGAGAGACCATTTGAATGCTTGATCAAAACCCATTTTCCATATGATGCGCGCGGACAGACAGTATCAGTATCTCCGCTTGCCACGACTTCTCCAACACCTGCAGATTTAATTGCGGTGCCGATCGGTACTCCGAGGTCGATACCATTATGACCACTACCGTTG
>JALYRQ010000029.1 GCA_030855125.1 bacterium
TCTCCAGCCTGATTATCAGATCGAAGCATATGAAGACTATGCGCTGCCAACTATGTCAGGGCAGACCATCTCCCAGCCAACCACGGTTGCATTCATGCTCGAGCTTTTGGATGTTCAGAAGGGTGATACTGTGCTCGATATTGGTTCAGGAACTGGCTGGACGAGCGCACTTTTGGCACACATGGTTGGCGAAGGTGGAAAAGTTGTTGGTTTGGAAATTCGACCTGAGCTTGTTGATCATAGCAAAGAAAATTTAAAGAAGTATAAACAATTGCCTGTCGACATTCGTTTGGCTGACAATGAAACAGGTTTGTACCGTGAGTCACCATATAATCGTATACTGGTAAGCGCTGCATTGCCTGATAAAGATAAGATGGCTCTTGAACTCGTATTTCAGCTCGCTCCCGGAGGTAAATTGGTTGTACCGATCGGTGATACCATTGTTCAATTTGAACGCGTTAACGAAGAAGAATATTTTGAAACAGAATATCCTGGATTTAACTTTGTCCCATACGTACAGAAATTAGATTTAGAACCGTAACTACTGTTATGACACAACAAAACGCAGAGGTGCGGCGGGAGTTGTTAGAAAAGATCAAAGATGAAGTGATCGATCTGAAAGATTCGGCATTGCAAAAAGAGCGGATTAAGAATAAGGTACATCCTGTGATCGGTGAGGGAAGTCATTATGCAGAGATCATGATTATCGGTGAGGCACCGGGGAAAAATGAAGCAATCCAAGGACGGCCGTTTGTGGGGGCATCTGGAAAGTTTCTCGATAAAATGCTCGAGAGTATTGGGATCAAACGGGAGGATGTCTACATTACAAATATCGTAAAAGATCGCCCGCCTGAAAACAGGGATCCAACCCCACCTGAAATAGAACAATATGGCCCATTTTTAGATAGACAAATTGATATCATTCAGCCGAAAGTCATTGCCACATTAGGCCGATTCTCAATGATCTATATCATGAAACGATTAGGTCTCGACGCAGCGATCGAACCCATTTCCAAGGCTCACGGTAAGGCCTATGAAGCCCAGGCGTCATATGGAACAGTGCAAATCTTTCCGCTCTACCATCCTGCTGCTGCACTGTATAATGGCTCACTTCGGGAAACATTAAAAAAAGATTTTGAAATTCTCAAACAATATGCCGACAAAAAATAAGGCGGTACAGAAAGAATATCATCCGTCAGAAAAAATCTTGGAAAACTATGCCAAGGTGCTCATCAACTTTGCGTTAGGTGATGAAAAAGGAATTAAAAAAGGTGATGTTGTCTATGTCTATTTACCTGAATATGCAAAGCCGCTTTTGCAGCCGCTCAAAAAAACTATTTTGAAAGCAGGGGGACATGTGCTGCTTAATTACGTTCCCAATAACAGTGACCGTGTTGGCACTGATAAAGATTTTTATGAGTTTGCAAGTAAAGAACAGATCTCATTTTTTCCTGACAAATATCATCGAGGGCTTGTCGATCAGGTAGATCATACTCTTTTCATATTATGCGAGACTGATCCTCAAAATCTAAGGGACGTTACTCCAGAAAAAATGATGGTGCATGAGCGCGCATACAAACCATTTCGAGAATGGCGATTTGAAAAAGTTGCTCAAGGAAAACTTACGTGGTGTTTGGCCTTATATGGTACTCCCGGCATGGCAAAAGAAGCTCGATTAACACCTCAGGCATACTGGCAGCAGATTATTCAGGCATGTTTCTTGGATAAGCCAAATCCAATTGCTGAATGGAAAAAAGCCGTAAAGAAAATAAACGAATATCGCACAAGGTTAAATAGTATGTCGATCGATAAGCTGCATGTACTTGGCTCTGATGTTGATCTCTGGATTACCATGGGTGAAGACCGACAATGGCTTGCGGGCGGAGGAAATAATATTCCAAGTTTTGAAATATTTACTTCACCAGATTGGCGGGGAACTGAAGGCTGGATCAAATTCAATCAGCCGCTGTATCGGTATGGGAATCTCATTGAAGGTATCGAGCTCGAATTTAAAAACGGCAAAGTCGTAAAAAGCACAGCGAAGAAAAATAAAAAATTGCTCAAGAGCATGATCGCTTCAGAAAATGCTGATAAAGTTGGAGAATTTTCTTTAACTGACGGCAGACTTTCGCGCATTACTAAATTTATGGCTGAAACATTATTTGATGAGAATATGGGAGGACCGCAGGGGAATACTCATATTGCTGTAGGTAGTGCCTATCATGATACTTATAAAGGCAACTCAAAAGGATTTACTAAAGCAGACTGGGCTCGGCTTGGATTTAATGATTCTGCCGTCCACACTGATATTATTTCCACCTCGCCACGCCGAGTGATGGCATATATGAAAGATGGTTCGCAAAAGCTTATTTATGAGAATGGTCAATTTACACTATAAATTATGGCAATAAAAACTGCACCGAAAACAGCACAAAAAATAGAATGGAATTTAAAATTATTGTATTTATCAGGAACTGATCCAAAAATTGAACAGGATATTGCTGTATATGAAAAAGCCTGCGAAGTATTTGAGAAAAAATATAAAAATAATACAGAATATCTTGCTGATGAAAGTGTTTTGCTCCATGCATTGCAGGAGTATGAAAAATTATTTGCCATGGTTGAAGGAAGAAAGCCGGTTGATTATTTTTATTATCGAAAGTGTCTCAACAGCACTGACCAGGAAGCTGAATCAAAACTCAATCAGATTTCTGAACGCCTAACCAAAGCAGGGAATAACGTTATCTTTTTTGAATTGAATCTGGGAAAGATAGATAAAAAGCAGCAGGAAAATATTTCAAAAGATAAGCTCTTCTCACATTACAAATATTTCTTAGAAAAACTCTTCAGGAATGCTCAGTATGATTTGAGTGAGCCTGAAGAGAAAATTTTGAATCTCAAATCAATGCCGGCGCATGGTATGTGGGTACAAGGTCAGCAGAAATTACTTAATATTCAAACCGTGAAATTTCAGGGTAAGCAGATGCCGCTACCAGAGGCATACAATAAATTCTCAGAGCTTCCAACTAATACCCGTCGCAAACTCTCAGATGATGCAAACACGATTCTTAAGAACATCTCTCACTTTGCCGAAAGTGAGCTCAATGCCGTATTTACTGACAAAAAAATCAATGATGAACTGCGTGGGCTTGAGCAGCCATATAGTGCCACAATTATTGGATATCAAAACAATGAAAAAAGTATTATCAACTTTGTTGAAACTGTTACGAAACACTTTGATATCAGTCACAAATTCTATACAACAAAAGCCAAACTTCTTGGTTTGAAAAAACTTGAATATGCTGACCGCGCGACACCAATTGGTAAATTAAAAATTAAACTCACATTCAAAGATTCTCTGGAGCTCCTTCGCAGTGCATTTGAAAAAGTTGATCCAAAGTATCGCACTATTCTTGATTCATATATGGAGAATGGTCAGATCGATGTGTTTCCAAAGAAAGGAAAAAAGGGAGGTGCATTTTGTTCAGGAGATTTGGGTATGCCAACCTATGTCTTGCTTAACCACGCTGACAACCTCGGCTCATACAAAACATTTGCACACGAAATGGGGCATGCAATTCATACTGAGCTCAGTAAATCTCAGCCGCCCATTTATGAACGCTACACTATTTCTGTGGCTGAAGTGGCAAGTACACTCTTTGAAAACTTTGCCTTTGATGAAGTATTTCCAAAACTCAGTGAAAAAGAAAAGATCATTGCTCTTCATGACCGCATTAATGATTCGATCTCAACCGTGTTCCGCCAGATCGCCTGCTTTAATTATGAACTAGCACTCCATCAAGCTGTCCGCGCTCAAGGAGCGGTTTCAAAAGAAGAAATGGCCAAGCTTCACAATGTACACATGAAAGCCTATCTCGGTCCGCTCTTTAATCTCAAGGAGCTTGATGGGTATATGTTTGTGCAATGGCCGCATATCAGATATTTCTTCTATGTCTACTCATATGCCTATGGCGAGCTCATCAGTAAAGCGCTCTATGCAAAGTTCAAAGAAAATCCAGAGTATATTAAAGAGATCGAGAAATTCCTGAGCGCCGGCGGTAGTAAATCTCCTGAACAAATCTTCAAAGATATTGGTATCGATACCTCAAAACCCGAATTCTTTATCGCCGGGCTTAAATCAATTGAAGAAGATATCAAGGAGCTTGAAAAGTTAACTAAATAGAATAATTCTTGCAATCTTTCGATTTTCCTTATAAAGTAATTTAGGGAAGTTCAAAAAAATCAACGGGAGGGATTCCATGAACGATTTACCCCTCGTTCTCATCATTGAGGATAAGCGGGAAGCCTGGTATCCGGTTGTTCGGAGGTAGCATAGCCAAGCTCGGGTATTGGTCGCTGAGGATGTGCAAACGGGAAGACAGCTTGCACATAAGCATCTCAATGAGCTTTTCATCATCTCGTTTGATGCCTGGATGCCGCTCATTCCCGGTGGTATGATCGAGTACGATAATCCGGGAACGATCCCGCTCGTCGCCGAGCTTAAAGCGACTGGCTTTAAGGGGCATATGATTGCCGCATCAGCCTGTTTTGAACACAACGGAAGTCTCCTGGATGCTGGCTGTACATATAACTGCCCAAAGGGGACTGAGGTAAGTCTTTCTGAGATGATCGAACTGCTGCTTAAGCAATACGTGCCCTGCGGGTAATTCCCGGGGCACTTTTCTTTTCCCAAAATAAAAAAGTCGTAAGCTGAGCCTAGGCTCAACTCACGACTTCATGGACTGCTTCCGTGTTTTGGTTCAGCACGGATTCCCACGCAGCTGGTGCTTTGTTACGAAAATGCTGGCGCTTCTCCCATAGGTCGCAGTAGGTGCATGATCTTTCTTCCATGTCACCCATGTTCTCGGGCAGAGGAACCTTCGTGAACAGTAACGCCGTGCCATGATGACACCTCGGACATCGGCCGGCAAGATACTTTCTGAGGGAGAAAAATCCCAGCGTTCCGCCGCCAGCGAGGATCAGAATGGCCACTGCCCAGATTGTGATCTGCCAAACCATGACCGCTCCTTTATATATGCCCCAACAGTGCTGTTTGTATTATGCTAAATATATTAACATAAGTCAATATTGCCGATATGATGAGTCAAACACTTTTATATTTCCACCTTTTTGTTATGATGGCCCTATGACATCAGCTGAGATCCGACAGAAATATCTGGACTACTTTAAGAAACAAGGACATACCATTATCCCTTCAGCTTCGCTCGTACCTGAAAATGATCCAACTACGCTCTTTACCGGCTCTGGTATGCAGCCGATGCTCCCATATCTTTTGGGGCAGACTCATCCATTGGGAACTCGTATTGTTGATTCGCAGCTTGCATTTCGAACCGGTGATATTGAAGAGGTTGGAAATAACCGCCATACTACTTTTTTTGAGATGCTCGGTAATTGGTCGTTCGGTGATTATTTTAAAGAAGAACAGCTTACCTGGATCTTTCAATTCCTGATTGATGAAATTAAATTAAATCCCGAACGATTGTATGTGACTGCTTTTGGAGGTGATGAAACATTTGGCTTATCACGCGATGATGAAGCTGTTGAAATCTGGAAACATTTATTTAAGAAAAAAGGAATTGAAGCTAAGGCCGTTGATTTAGGAACTGAGGAGCGCGGATCTCAGCTTGGTATGCAAGATGGGCGGATCTTTTTCTATGGGGCAAAGAATTGGTGGTCACGAGCTGGTACTCCAGAGAAAATGCCACTCGGTGAACCAGGCGGTCCAGACTCAGAAATGTTTTATGAATTTGACGATGTCGAGCATGATCTAAAATTTGGGCCGTACTGTCACCCCAACTGTGACTGCGGACGTTTCATTGAAATTGGAAACTCTGTATTCATGCAATTTGTAAAAGTTGGCGAAAAAGAATTTGAACTGTTACCAAAGAAAAACATTGACTTTGGGGGCGGCTTCGAACGTATTACTATGGCTGCTCAGAATACGAGCGACATTTTCCAGATTGATTTGTTTAAAGGCATAATTGAAAAATTGGAAGAGATTTCAGGTAAGTCATATACAAATCCACAATATGCTCCAGCATTCCGCGTCATTGCTGATCACCTTCGCGCTTCAATATTTCTCATTGGCGATGGAGTAAATCCAGGCAATTCTGATCAGGGATACTTTGTACGCAGACTCTTAAGACGAGCAATTCGATTTTGGGACAAATTGGAAATTAAAGACGCAGGATTGTGGGCGATGACTGATCAGGTGTTAGAGCCATACAAAGACGCATATCCGGATACTGTTGCCAGAATTGAAGTTATCAAAAAAGAAATTGCTCAGGAAGAAGAAAAATTCAGACGAACACTTAAAGAAGGTCTTAAGCAGTTTGAAAAAAGAATAGCGTATTTACGAGCCCTTGTTCCCGCTGCATCAACCGTGCAGTTGAGCGGTGAAGATGCATTTAATCTGCTCCAGTCATATGGATTTCCGCTTGAACTTACACTCGAACTTGCAAAAGAACAGGGAATTACCGTTGATGTGAAAGCATTTGATGAAGAATTAAAAAAACATCAGGATCTCTCACGCGCAGGATCTGAAAAGAAATTTAAAGGCGGACTTGGCGATACGAGTGAAATGTCGCTCAAATATCACACGGCAACGCATTTATTGAATGCTGCCTTGAAAAAAGTTTTGGGTGAACACGTTGGTCAAAAGGGAAGCAATATCACTCCCGAGCGTCTCCGTTTTGACTTCTCACATCCTGAAAAAATGACCGATGAGCAGAAAAAACAAGTTGAAGACCTCGTAAATAAATGGATCACACAAGATCTCCCAATGGCCTTTGCTGAAATGCTAAAAGAAGAAGCAGAAAAAGTTGCCACCCATGCATTCAATGAGAAATATGGTGACATGGTCAAAGTTTACTCAATCGGTACCGAAGGAAATTACATCAGTCGCGAATTCTGCGGCGGTCCTCACGTTGAACGCACCGGCGCTCTCGGCACATTTAAAATCTCAAAAGAAGAAGCTGTATCTGCCGGCGTGCGTCGTATTAAAGCTACACTCGAATAATTTCTCACAAGTTTATTCACAGCGCGTTTCAAGCGAGACCTGCTATAATAAACTCATGTCTCTGCTCTTTAGTAATAAAGGTGAACAAACAATTGCTCTTTTTGATATCGGCAATGGTTCTATTGGTGCTTCAATTGTAAAACTTTCTAAAAAAGATCTCCCTACAATTTTATATTCCTATCGCGAGCCGATCACCTTCATGCCGCAAGCCACGCAGCAAAAACTCATGGAGAATATGCTGAAGATCCTCAAATCTATTTGTGGTCATATGCAAAAGGATATCTGGCCTCAGTATCATCGAAACGTGAAACACGCATACTGTGTATTTTCTGCACCGTGGTTTGTTGCTGAAACACGTGATATTAAATATGAAAAAGATGCGCTCTTTGATGTATCTCAGGCACTCGTAGAAGATATACTTCGAAAAGATGAGAAAGCGTTTACAGATTCACTCATAGACGGAAACTACGAAAAAACGTTTGGTATTAAACTCCATATTTTGGAAAAAAAGATCATACATACAAAACTCAATGGGTATGAGGTTCATGATTTTCTCTACAAAAAAGCTAAGCAGCTTGAGATCACGTTGTTTACAAGCTTTATGTCAGATACAATTCCTACTTCTGTTGAAGCCGTTTTACGTCAGTATTTCCATTTCAATTCTGTAAATTTCAATTCATATGCGATGGCATCGTGGTATACGCTCCAATCGATGTTCCCGCTTGAACAGCATCATTTATTACTCGATATAAGTGCTGAGATGACCGATATAATGCTGACTGAATACGGTATGGTCAGAAGTATAGTTTCTTTCCCAGAAGGAAAAAGCCTCGTCCTCAGAAAAATTGTGGAGGAGTTAGCAGTTCCTCCGGAAGTAGCGCTTTCTTTCCTTCAGTTATACAACCGTGGAGCAGTCGAAGCTCAGTTTGCTGATAAAATGAACATAATTATTAAAAACTGCCAGGAAATATGGCGGACACAATTTTTTGAGGCATTGAAATCGCTCAAAAATTACACCCTCATGCCGGCAAAAGTTTTTATCACCGCCGACAATGATATTGCTCAGGCTTTTATTGATTCACTGAAGCTGCCAGTGCCGGCAGAGTTTGATGTACCGCAAAATACGTTTGATGTTGTGTTTTTAGGCAGTGATGTGGTGCATCCGTTTGCAAAAAAAGTGCAGCCTGGTCCGGTTGATGTGTTTATCGCACTTGAGAGCGCTTTCTTAAATAAAATAATATTGTAGAATAACATTATGGCTAAGCCTCTTTTTCAAGACATTATTCCACCGGAGCGACGATCAATCAAACACATTCCTGTTCCTCGTCATAATGATGACCGGACTGTGCCGATTCGTCACGAACAGGAACCTGTTCGACGTATACCGGAACCAGTTCATCATGAATATGAACCAACGGTTATTCGGCCAAAGCCTCAACCCTCACCTGAGGCATTACTTAATTCACGTCGGCCAATATTCCCACCAACACAGCCTAAGCCTCAACAACAGCCTCAGTATCATCCGCACCCTGAGCTTCAGCCAATCCAGCGGCCCGCACCGCGATATGAGACACCACAGTTTGGAGAAGATCATCCAAATCCTCGTTTTGATGTACATCGGCCTCAGCCGCCTGTACGTGAAAAAAGAAGTATCGTTCCTCGCGTTGTGATTACGCTTCTTATCATTGGTGTTATTCTCAGCGGTGCTGTGTGGGCAATGTCACGAGTGACTGCATCAACGGTTACCATTACCCCAAAACAGGAATCAGTTACGGTTGATTCACAATTTACTGCCAACAAACAATCCACTGATGGACTCCAGTTCCAGATTGTGACCTATGCAAAAGATGGCAAATTGGCAGTTACCTCGAATGGTCAGGAACAAGCTCAAACAAAAGCCTCTGGTATTATCACTATCTATAATAGTGGGGCAAGCGAGCAAACATTGGTTGCAAATACCCGATTTCAAACCGACAAGGGTCTTATCTTTAGAATTTCTCAGCCGGTAACGATCCCTGCTGCTTCAAATGTAAACGGCAAGAAAGTGCCAGGTAGTGTTGAGG
>JALYRQ010000030.1 GCA_030855125.1 bacterium
ATTAACATATATAATATCTAAGTCAAGTAATATAGGCATGATATACTGTTCAAATGCCCACCACTCCAGAGTTTGAAAAGGCCTATAAAAGGCTCAATATTGAGCAGAAACGGGCTGTAGACACGATTGAGGGGTCTGTGATGGTTATTGCCGGTCCGGGCACCGGAAAGACCCAAATTTTGACCTTGCGGATTGCCAATATCCTTCAAAAGACTGACACCCGGCCTGACAATATTTTAGCCTTAACCTTCACCGAATCAGGGGTATTTTCGATGCGAAAACGACTAGTTGGCATCATTGGCAGTCCGGCATATAAAGTGAATATTTCTACATTCCATGGATTTGCCAATGACAGAATTAAGCAGTATCCCGAACAGTTCCCAAGAATTATCGGCGCCACAAGTATTACCGATATCGATCAGATCAGGATCATGGAAGAAATAATCCGTGAGACTGAACTCGAATATTTAAAACCGTACGGTGATCCGTTATATTATGTCCGTCCTGTGCTATCAATGGTCCGCAGTTTAAAGCGTGAAGATATTGGTCCTGAACAATTGGAAGAAATTGTAACAACGCAGGCAAAAGAATTCAAAGATATTCCAGATCTCTATCACGAAAAAGGTGCCTACAAAGGCAAGATGAAAGGTGTGTATGCAGATCTTGAAAAGAAGATAGCAAAAAATAAAGAGCTGTGCGGACTGTTTAAACAATATCAGGAACAATTAGCCCTACAAAAATTCTATGACTATGAAGACATGATCATGGAATTTATTCGTGCACTAGAGATAAGTGAAGATTTCAGACTTATGCTCCAGGAGCAGTATCAGTACATTTTGGCCGATGAACATCAGGATGCTAATAATGCCCAAAATAAAATCCTGGAGTTGCTCTCAAGTTTCCATTCAGACCCCAATCTTTTTATTGTGGGAGATGAAAAGCAAGCAATCTTTCGGTTTCAGGGTGCGTCACTCGATAACTTTTTGTACTTTAAGAAATTGTATCCGCAGGCAGAAGTAATTAGTCTCGAGCAAAATTATCGTTCAACCCAATCTATTCTTGATGCTGCACATAGTCTGATCATTAATAATAAAGTTGAAGATGAAAGTTTACGCAAGAGACTGTTGTCACAGGAAGCAGTGGGCATGGCACCTCATATGAAGCTCCATGAATTTTCCCGGCCGGAATTTGAACATGCATATTTGGCTGCAGATATTCAGAAAAAAATAGTAGAAGGAGTAGATCCAGGTTCGATTGCGGTTATTTATCGCGAGAATCGTGACGTGCTTCCTATTGTCCGTGAACTTGAGAAAACAACGATTCCATTTACGGTAACATCAGATCAAGATATTTTTTCTGATACTGATATTCAAAAACTTATTTTACTTTTGCAGACGGTAGGTAATATCGGCCGGGATGAACTTTTGGCTGAAACATTGTATTTAGATTTTCTTGGCTTTGATCTCATTGATGTATTTAAAGTTACGCATTTTGCCGGCAAAAAACGCATGTCGCTGTATGAAGTAGTTCGCTCAGATGAATTATTATCAGAAGCAAAAGTAGGTGAAAATTCTAAGAAGCCAGAAGAAGCTCGAAAAAAGTTTAGTTATTTTGTTGAGAAATTAGTGATGTGGGCATCATCGGCAAAGAATGTTGGCATTATTGATTTCTTTGAAACGCTGGTGACGCAGTCTGGTTTTATTGATTATTTGATTGCTGCACCCGGAGCGCTGGAGAAAATGGCCAAGCTCGATCGGTTCTTTACTGAAGTAATGAATTTGGCTCAGCAAAAGCGCGATGCAAAAATCGGTGATCTTTTAAAATACATTGATATTTTGCGCAGCTATAATCTGATGGTGAAAGCGCCGATCCAAAATGAGACTGGCCGTTCAGTGCAGCTGATGACAGCTCACCGATCAAAAGGTTTAGAGTTTGAGTATGTGTACATTACCGGAGTTTTTGATAGTAAGTGGGGGAATAAACGTAATTTGCAGCTTTTTGACGTGCCGTTAACGGGTACAAAAAATCAAACATTTGACCCCCTGGAAGATGAACGCCGTCTCTTTTATGTGGGCCTTACCCGAGCGAAGAAAGCCGTTTTAATGAGCTACTCACGGCTTGGTCTTGATGGCAGGGAATTATTGCCTTCACAGTTTATTGGTGAAATTGATCAAGCACTGCTTGAAATTGCATCTGTAGCTGAATTTGAAAAAGAACATTCTCAAAAGCACGCGCATAAGTTTGCTGAAAAAGTAAATCATGGTATCAGTTTTGAGAATAAAGAATATTTACGCAATGTATTTCTTGATCAGGGGCTTTCTGCTACAGGACTCAATCAATATTTGAAATGTCCATGGAATTATTTTTTCAACAACCTGCTGCGAATTCCAACGGCAAAATCGAAGTATCAAATGTACGGTACGGCAATTCACGCAACGCTCAAAGACTTTTTTGAAAAGTATGCCCGTGATGAAGATATGACCCTCGAACTTTTACTTCAGTCATTTGAATACAATCTCAAACGCCAACCGCTTAATCAAACTGATTTTAATGAAACCCTAAAGAAAGGCAGGGAAGCGCTCGAGGGGTATTATATAGCCTATTATCCTGCCTGGCCGCGAAGATTATTTACTGAGTTCTCAATTCAGGGTGTTTCTTTCCCTGTTAAGATTGGAGGTGAGTTTGTTGAAATTAAGCTCGGTGGAATTTTGGATAAAATAGAATTACGTCAGAATAATGATGTGGTGGTGATCGATTATAAAACCGGCAAGCCAAAAACCCATAATGAAATCATGGGCAAAACAAAAAGCTCAGATGGAGATTATTATCGCCAGCTGATGTTCTATAAAATTTTGTTGGATGGGTATAACGAGGGTCAGTATAATATGATCGCGGGTGAAATTGATTTTATTGAAGCAGATGCTAAAGGCAATCAAAAGAAAGAGCATTTCGAAATTAGTGATGAGGATTTACAGGAAGCAAAAAATACTATTAGCAGAGTAGCTGGAGAAATTTATAATTTTGCGTTTTGGGATGCAGGCTGCAATGAAAAAGACTGCGAGTTTTGCAGACTTCGCAATCTTATCAAGGAGCGAGAACGAGTATCTTTGCTTAAGGATTAGATCGAACCATCAACTGAATAAGCTGACTGAGGAGTGAATAATCCATCGCTCCACTGACCAAGACTTTCTTTTTGTCTTGTGAAATAGCAAATGGAGCTGATGAGCCGCGACCCATTTTTGCGGTAAGCTGGACGTTAACCGTATCAATATATTCTTTTGTTTCTCGAGAAATTTCTTTCTGACTAAAGATCACGGTGTGAGGTGTACCAACAGCCCCAGCGCTGATTGCCTCGTTGTATTGAAGGCGGACTTTCTCACTATACTTTCCGCTTGAAAGACATTGGGTAAATGCAGAGCGATTAATACCTAATTTTTCTGCATACATTGGCAGATCAGCAGGATCGATGTTTACATATTTATCACCTTCTTTGACAGGGAAGACTCGTTTGGTAAAGAGCACATTGAGGTATTCCCAGAACTTTGCGTTTCCACCAAGCTCGGCAACACACTCAGACGCTTCGGCTTCTTTTGGTGCAAATTCTTCATGTACGGTGAAGTGCCGATATGCCCATGCAACTTTGCCATCTTTGCCATTTTCATCAATGAGCTTTTTAACCACAGGATGAAATCGCTGACAGAATGGACATTCAGTATCAGAATATTCAAGGAGAACCACGGGCGCATTTGGGCTGCCCAAGAGGTGATCGCCTTCGGTAATTGGGCCAATGTCGACATTTACGGTTTCAGTAACGGGCCCTTGGGCGATTGATTCTGAACGTTTTATATAGATCATTGATCCGGCAATGAGTGCCCCGGCAATGATAATTGATGCAGGTATTAAAAAATTATTATGTCCGCGTTGTGGTTGTGATGTTGGTTCCATTTTGACATTGTATCACAGGCGTTTTATTAAAAAAATACAAAGAAAAAGGCGGTACGCGGTTGCGTTCCGTCTTAGGTAACTGCGACTTGGACACGGCCCATCACGACGTCGAAGGCGGTATTGTACACCGGCTCGATGTCGAGGGGCTGATCAGCCGCGAGCTCATCATTCAACCGCCTTGCCACAGCATCGGCATTTTGCAGGTTGTACTGTTTGGCACACCATCGGAAGAAGGACACTGCGTCGGTTCCTGCCGCCGCAATAGCCTCCCGGACTAGCCCGTTTTTCTGGCACATGGTCGGATCCTCCGCCAAGGACAATCAGACTCAACAACTACTCCTATTATACCAAGACGGCTGAGCTTAGCTCAGCTTACATGTTCATAAGTCAATAAAATGGCTCAAAATGGGAGCGTGTGCGTCATTGAGGTTTCCTCGATAACTTCCCAGTTTGCTGTGTTGAGCGGAATGCTCACCGCTTTTGGTCCTTCTTTATATTTTAATTTACCATTCTTCAGTGCATAGTCGTACAGCTTCTTGGTGATCTTCACGTCATCTAAACAGTACTCGCGTATCTTATCTATTTCACCCTGCTTCCACCAGGTGATGGCCTGCAAACCATGTCCGGATTTTTGAATGCCGAGTGTGCCGTCGGCAATATGATCGAGTTTGAAACGCCTGCCAGTGACATTTTTAATTTCTTTAAGTAGATCAATACTTTTTATTTTGCTCAGGTCTCCGGGATAATATTTATTTAAAAGGGGAATATCGAAGTGGTCGGAGTTGTAGCCGATCAACAGATCAGCTCGCTCAATGATCGGCCATAGGTCTTTTAATTCTTCTTGAAGGTAGGTTGTATATTTATTTGTTTCAGAATCATACACTCCTACCAAGGCAAGGTCGAGCAGTGTCGGGTCATTTTTGCCGACATCCTGGAATATATTTCGTGACTCAATATCAAAGACAATTTTTCGCATTCAGGTAGTATACCTAACTCTGAGTATTTTTAACGAATCCTGCAATCTCGTCTTCATTGTTGAAAGTTTTTTCTTCGCCTGAGGAGAGCTCTTTGACGACAAATTTTTGATCTTTGATTTCGTTTTCACCGATGACGAGAATATATGGAATTGAGTGTTTATCAGCCCATTGAATTTGTTGACCGACTTTACGTTCGGTAAGATCAACCAGAACTTTCACTTTTTTCTGGCGGAGTTTTTGGGCAAGGGAATTGGCAAAGCCAAATACATCATGATTGAGCGGGCAAATTGCCAGATCTACTTTTGATTTATATTTTGGCAACAGATCGTAGGTTTCGAGAAAGTCTCGGGTTGTCACATCGCCCATACCAAATCCGACAGCGGGAACTTTGTCTGTGCCGAATACAGAAAGGAGGTCATCATAGCGGCCGCCACCGAATATTGCTCGCGGATTAGTTGGGCTCGTATCGAACATTTCAAACACAATGCCGGTGTAATAGTCGAAACCTCGGGCAATGGTTAGATCAAATACGACATTGGTAATGCCATGGCTCTTCAGTTTCTCGATCACTTCCTGTGTTTCTTTGACTCCATATACTTCACTTGATGTTTTCTCAGCAGCTTTCTTGGCAAAATCATCAATTGAATCTGTGTTCATGATTGCCACAAATGATTCTGTCTTATCAGCAAGGAATTTCTCAACGCCCGTTTTAAAATCTTCAGCAGAAATTTTGTTTTTCTTGTCGATCAGTTTGGTAACGGCCTGAACAGATTCTGGATCTTTTAGCTCAAAAACTTCCTGAAGCAAATAGTTCAGAATTTTTCGGTTATTGATTTTAATCACAAAACCATCATCTTTTGCCCCAAAATTATTCATTAACAAGTGTGCTACGGTAATGACTTCCACTTCTGCATCCATCGTTTCAATACCAAAGAGATCCACATTCAATTGAAAGTGTTCACGAAGACGGCCGCGCTGTGGTTTTTCATATCGGAATAAATTGGGAATGGAATACCAGCGGAGCGGGAAAGCCAAATCTTTTCGGCGAGCTGCGATCATGCGAGTAACGGTTGGAGTCATTTCAGGCCGCAAGGTCACCTCACGATCGCCGCGGTCTTTAAAAGAGTAGGTTTGTTCATTGACGATCTCTTCGCCTGATTTTGCTTTGTAGAGTTCTGAAGGCTCGAGAATTGAGGCGCTATATTCGGTATAACCAAAACTTTCTACGGTTTCGCGCATCGTGTTGAAAATATGGTTTTGGATGGCCATTTCCTCTGGGTAAAAGTCGCGCACACCTTTGTACGGTTCGGTCGAAAGAGACTGTTTTGTGTTTTTATCGCTCATACGCTAGATTGTAGCTTATATGATACTTCTCTACAAATATAGGGGTGAGACGCCGCTTCAGGCACTTGATCGCCTGCGAAAAGAGCAGCCTCACTATGAAAAGAGCACCCTAAGTTATGCCGGCCGGCTCGACCCGATGGCAGAAGGGCTTTTGCCGGTGCTCGTCGATAGTGATAATAATGAGCGCGAAAAATATCTGGGATTAGATAAAGAATATACTGTAGAAGTATTATTTGGTATTGAAACTGATACCGGAGATGTCTTGGGTAAAATAGCCAAAATTGCTGAGCCTGCAGATATACCACAACAGGCAATAGAGAGTGCTCTGAAAAAATATATAGGCACATTTGATCAAGAATATCCTGGGTACTCATCTCAGCCGGTCAATGGCAAACCACTCTACCAATGGGCTCGGGAAGGTAAACTTGATGAGATTACGATACCAAGCAGGGAAGTAACCATCCATTCAGCTAGGTGTGAGGTGCTCGTAACTATTTCATCAGAAAAATTATTAGCCTTAGTTATCGAAGATATTAGCAAAGTGCAGGGCGACTTTAGACAAGAAGAAATTGGAGATCTCTGGAAACAGTATCTTCTGCACAAGACCCGGACATTTTTTATTGCTCGGATTACTATTGCCTGCTCCAGCGGAACATATATGAGAGTGCTCGCTCAGAATCTTGGCAAAGATCTGAACTGTGGAGCGATCGCATATTCAATCAAACGCACAAAGATAGCTACCTGTTAATATCTTCTTGGTGCTCAGCAATAATAAGTGTTACAATATTTTCATGAATACTTTCCTTAGAACAAATCGAGGATTTACCCTCATTGAATTATTAGTTGTCATCGCCATTATTGGAATTCTCTCCGCAGTTATTTTATCAGCGCTTAATAATGCCCGATCAAAAGGCAATGATGGTGCGATCAAAGCGACCATCAACAATGCCCGATCACAAGCTGAACTTTTTTATAACAATAACAACAACTTATATACGGGCCTCTGTGACATAAACGCAGCAGCGTCACAGGCGCCATCTGTAAAGGGAGTGTATCCCTTGCTTCAAGGAGCTGTTAATGCAGGTTCCGGAGCAATCGGGGCTAGTAATACTGGTGTGCACTGTGGAGTTAATGCATCAGGTGGTGCCTGGGGTATTGCCGCAAAACTGAAGAATGTCGTAAATACCTGGTATTGCGTCGACTCAACAGGTGTAGGTAAAGTAGTGACAAGTGTTGCCTCACCAGTCACTCATGGTGTGAATGCCAATGTTGACTGTGCATTACCATAAATCTACTTACGCAAAGGCTGAGCTTGACTTCTTTTTCAATCCTTGCATCTATCCCGATAGTGAGGTATACTACCGGTGAATCGTAGCAGTCTCATTCGTGCTCACTTTTGAGGTAGAAGAGAGGTCGTATACGATAATAAACAAATTTAGTATACATACATGGCAAAGAAATTATACGTTGGTGGAGTTTCATACAGCACCACTCAGCAAGGTCTCGAAGAGGCTTTCCGAAAGTTCGGATCAGTCGTTTCAGCTCAGATCATGATGGACAAAATGACCGGACGATCTCGAGGTTTTGGATTCGTTGAGATGGAAGATGCTGATGCAGAAGCTGCAATCAACGGAATGAATGGAGCAACATTAGATGGACGAACTTTGATTGTTAACGAGGCAAAACCTATGGTTCCTCGAGAACAGTACAAGCGACCACAAGCTACTGGCGGCAATCGACAGAGCTACTAGTTTTCTCCCGTCTGCGCAGGCAGGCCCACTTACAAAAAATCCCTCGCAAGAGGGATTTTTTGTTGTCGGTATTTTAAGAAGTTAATTTTGGATCAAGCCCTAATTTTGTACTAACAATTCTCATTTTATCTTCCAATATAGAAAGCCGTCGTTCCTGGCCACTGGTGTTAAATTCAACTCTATCGAGACTTTCTTCAACTCTAATTAATCTGTCGTCAATCCCATCTATTCTTCGATCAAATCTTTGCTCAATTTGATCAAAGCGGGTATTCATTTGACCCGATAGTGAATCGATGAGATTCTCAAGCCGAGTAAAATTTTCCTGCATATTTAAATATATTGTATAAAACGCTGGTAATAAGTAAAGCTTACCAATATTCGATAAAATATTTATAAATTTTGTGAGCAGACACTTAGTGTCTGCGGGTGCTATCCCTTGCGATTTGCTTTGTCGCGGTCGGATTTTGTGAGGTACATTTTGCGGAGGCGGACGGATTTTGGGGTGATTTCAATATATTCATCATCACCCATAACTTCCATGGCTCGTTCGATTGAAAGGAGGAATGGGGCAGCAAGA
>JALYRQ010000056.1 GCA_030855125.1 bacterium
GTGCTCGTACGTATGAACACATTTTATATAAACGAGAATTAGAGCGCATTGGTACAACCAACAGGAATATTAATGTAGTGGCGACAATCACTGACTCCCCACCTCCGAGCTGGTCAGGCTACAAGCGCCGAGTTGATAAAGATATGTTACAAGAAACTATTGGGCAGTACAAAGATAAAAAACCTATCATATTTATCTGCGGGCCAACGCTCTTTGTGGAAGCAGTTGCTAAAAACATGAAAGTAATTGGCTTCAATCCAAAAGATATTAAAACTGAGCGCTTTGGAGGTTAACGAATTCGACTCTTCAAACTCTTCATATCTCTTTCTAAGAATTTTTCAGTATCAGAAATATTATGTCTAAAGTGCTCGATAAACCGCTCTTCTTCTTTTGTTAAGCTGCGACTTGCTCGGGCGTTTTCAATTGTTTCAATATGTTCTCGCAGGTCATCACGAAGTAAGTGAAAGGCTTTATGCAAATCGCTGTCGAGATGAGCAATCTGCGCGCGCATTGTCTGCTTGAGTTTTCTGACCATGTACCAAATGTAGAGCAAAAAGAGCAAGAGCATTAGCATGAGCGTAAACAAGACAAGCAACAATGAACGCTGTGAATCAAGCAACAGTGATGAAAGATCTGTCCACCAAGTCTTTGGTTTTGTCTCGGTTGTCAGTTCTGTGGTAACCGGAATATTCTCAAAATCGATAGTAGTATTTTCGCTTGTTGTTGCGGTAGGTTTTGCTGTCGCAGTTGGCTTTGGTTTTACCGGCGCAGGCAGTGGAGAGTTACTAGGTTCTTCGACAACTTCCTGTTCGAGTGAATACTCTGCATTGGTAAAATTTGTCAGCACATTGGTACCAAGTCCATCATTTGCCAACGCTGAAGCACTACCGAATATCACTGAAGCTTTGGTGCCTGCAGTTTTAACTTTAAAATAGACTGTTAGAATTCTTCCACCAGGTCCTTGATATCCGGGATTGGGAATAACTCCTTCATAGGTAATACTGCCCTCACTATTTGAAAATGATGGTTCTGCAGCCCAAATTTGAACGATCGATCCCGCCTTTGAAATGGTGACCGCCTGAAGCTTGTCAGTATTAAATGTTAATTTACCTGACACCGCATTTACTGACTGATTTGGAGTCGCAAGCAAAATATTCACCGCAATCGTTTGTCCGGTTGTATAAATACCCGAGGAAGGAGAAAGCGAAAGTGAAGCAGCAAAAACTGATGCCGTCTGTCCAAACAGAACCGCAATAATAAGTACAGAAAAGAAAAGCTTAGTTACGCTTTTTACCATATCTCAAGTATACGCTACGCACGATAATTAGACAGAGGATAATCAACAGGATGAGAAGACCGGTTTTCATGCCCGATGACATCCCTTCTGGCGCAATCACCTCAATTCGCTCATTACCCTGATAATCAACTGCCTTTACAAACACATAACTCCCTCTGGTTTGATCTTTCAGAACATACGGACTTTGGGCAGTTTGCCACGCTGTGTCATTTGGTTTTTTACGTTTTGATTCTTGTATTTGGTATTCCTTTAAACCAGATTTTTTATCCTGTGTTTGGAAAATGACGACCCACTTCCCTTCTTCCAACAATGGATCTTGCGTAACAATTGGCTCAAATGATTCCGGAGCTTCACTGTCTTCTGTTGGTGCTGCGATATCAACTTTTTCATTGCCGACTGTGACGATACTTGTTTTTAGTTGAAGTTTTGGATCAGTGGTTCCCTCACCATCATTCAAGAGGACTCGGGTCTGTGCACTTGAAAATGCAAAACGTGCCTCACCGATTGTTCTAGCTTTGAGCGAAACGCTGATAATTTTGCCTTTTAATCCCGCGAAACCACCCGGTACAAGTCCTGACAAAATAAGTGAGTTTGAGGCTTGATCTACCTTTGGCCGTTCAACCCAAAGGTTAATAATCGAACCGCTGTCTTGAGTACGTGATACTTCAAACTGAGCCGGAATGGGCAATGCAAGTTCTACTGTGTTGATTGGCTCATCTGCATCAATAGTAATATCAAGCGTGATCTCTTGATCAACACCAATGGTCGCTTGTGAAGAAGTATACAAAATTGAAGCCTGCGTAGTTTGTACGCCGACCAACCCGAGACCAACTACAAGCATTGCAAAATAAAGATATGTTTTCATATTAGCCGGTCCAATAATAAGCCATGATACTAAAGTCAACCAGATCTATTTTACCGTCACCATTAAGCCGTTCAACTTCTTTGGGTATAATTTCTCCCGCCAACGGACGCTTATACCAATATGCAGCAATTGAGAAGTCGACAAGATTCACTCTGCAATCATTGTTGAGATCACCTTTTGTACATATTTTATTTTCTTTAGGTATATCTTTGTCGCCAACTTTGAATGCAACAGTATTACTGTACGGACTGATCTCAGCGCCAGCAATCGATTTTGATTTTGCATGGTGATCTCCAAGCTCGAGTACGGATGAATCAAATTGATGTAAATACACTCCTTGGGTATCAGCTTTTGAACGAACAAAGAATTCTTGCTCAGAGTTAACGGTAATGGTCACGTCACTGGCCGGTGATGTTTGCCCGAAAAATGTAATGGTATTTCCCTTTTTTACATATTCTTTATCAACATCAAGGGTCGGGGAAATAAAAATACCAGTTACATCGACCGTGACACCAGCGGTCAACGTTACCGGAAATGTTAAGACCCCCGAACGCAATTTATTTTTATCTTCACCATATACGGAAAAAAGAAAGTT
>JALYRQ010000031.1 GCA_030855125.1 bacterium
GCTGTAGTCATACGTTTTGACTACAGCCTTTTATTTGACAGAAGAATTAGTTTCGTATAATATGCTCTTCACAAGCTCTCCCGAGCTATTTTATTTACGTTTATGGCACGATCACTCAAAAAAGGTCCTTATGTCGATGAAAATCTTCTCAAGAAGATTGTCGGAAAGAAGCCACAGAGTACTGGGGTTATTAAGACATGGGCTCGTGCCAGCCAGATCTCTCCAGAAATGGTTGGTTTTATTTTTGGGGTACACAACGGTAAAGACCATATTGAAGTATTGGTCTCAGAAGAAATGGTCGGTCACCGTTTAGGAGAATTTTCTCCAACCCGTAAATTCGTGAAACACGGAGGTAAAATGCAGAAGGAGCTCGAACAGAAGAAGAAGGAGTCTGAAATTGCAGCCGCACAGTCTGCAAAGGCAGCTACTACTGACGCTAAAAAATAATATATTGCCATGGCCAAGGTTACTGCAAAACTATCAAATTATCGACAATCACCACGAAAGGTCCGCCTTATTGCTGACCTTGTCCGAGGCAAAAGTGCAGCTGAAGCAATCAGTCAGCTTCAGTTTATGCCAAAGCGCTCATCAGGTCCTATCACCAAGCTCATTCAGTCAGCGCTGGCAAATGCTGAGAACCTGAGTCTCGATAAAGCAACCTTGGTTGTCTCAGAGATCCGAGTAGACAAAGGAGTAACCCTCAAGCGATCAATGCCGCGAGCTCGAGGTCGTGCATTTCCAATCAATAAACGATCAAGCCACATTTTGGTAACGCTTGATTCAAAAGATACAAAATAATTTTATGTCACACACAGTACATCCATATTCACATCGACTCGGTATTTTAAGAGATTGGAAATCTCGCTGGTTTAGTACTGACAAGAAATACCGTGAATTTCTTAAGTGTGACGTTTTGCTCCGAGAATATTTAACTAAAAAGATGCGTGGACAGTTTATCAGTGCGATTGAAATTGAACGAAGTGAAAAGCATCTTCGAGTGATTATTCGCACCTCACGACCTGGTATGATCATCGGCCGAAGTGGGGAAGGTGCTGTAAAACTCAAGACTGATATTCAGAACTTTATTAAGAAGCTCAAACTTTCAACCAATCAGGAATTGAAAGTTGATATTGAAGAAGTTCGATCTCCAGAATCAAATGCAATGATTGTCGCACAGATGGTGGCAGAAGGACTTGAGAAGCGATTACCATTCCGACGTGTGCTTAAGCAGATGATCGAGAAGGTAATGGCAAACCGAGATGTGAAGGGAGTTCGAATCTTTCTTGGAGGACGATTGGGCGGTGCCGATATGGCCCGACAGGAGTCGCTCAAGAAAGGTCAGATTCCTCTCCAGACCTTGCGAGCTGATATTGATTTCGCCCGAGAAAAAGCTCACATGACCTACGGCGATATCGGAATCAAGGTTTGGATTTATAAGGGAGAAATCTTCAAGAAATAATACTTACTATCATGCAATTCTTCCCTAAAAAAGTATTACACCGAAAATGGTTCACTATGCGCCGAAATCCAAAGCGCTCAATGGTGGATGTTCGAGGTTCAAAGCTTGCTTTCGGATCATTTGGTTTGAAAGCAACCAGTGAAGCGCGTGTTCGATCAAACCAGCTTGAAGCTGCTCGAAAAGTTATTTCTCGAGCATTGGGAAAGACTGGTAAGACATGGGTTCGCGTTTTTCCAGATATGCCGTATACTCAGAAGCCTGCTGAAGTAAAGATGGGTAAGGGAAAAGGAGATCTTCAGGGATACCAAGTTCAGGTTTGGCCGGGACGAATCATGTTTGAGATCGATGGTATTACCGAAGCAGAAGCTCGTGAGGCGCTTCGAAAAGCAGGAACAAAACTTCCACTCAAGACTAAAGTGGTAAGTAGAGAGAGTTAACAATCATGAACGAATTTAAAAATAAAACAGAAAAAGATTTGAAAAAGATTTTGGCTGACAAGCGAAAGGCTCTTCAGACATTCCGGTTCAGCATTTCAGGTTCAAAGACCCGCAATGTTAAAGAGGGAAAAGGGCTTAAAAAATCAATTGCCCAAATTTTAACTGAGCTTAAGCGTACAGCAAATAGTACAGCAAAATAACATGACCCCAGAAACTATTACAAAGAAAAAGACATTCTCAGGCATTGTCACCTCAGACAAGATGAAGGATACTGCCGTGGTTGTCATTGAACGATATGTTAAGCACCCAAAGTATCAGAAGTTTATGCAGTCTCGAAAGAAGTACAAGGTTGACGATAAGGGTAACACTGCAAAGATTGGTGATACTGTTGTCATTGAAGAGACACGACCGATTTCACGACACAAGACATTTCGAATTTTAGAAATCACTAAAACCGCAACCAAATAATTTACTACCATGATACAGCCACGCTCAATCGTAAAAATTGCAGACAACACCGGCGCCAAGATTGGACGTATCTTCAAGGTGCTTGGTTCTTCAAAGAAGCGATACGCTGAGATCGGAGACATCGTTGTTCTTTCAGTTCAGAAGGCTGAACCACGAAAGGCGGTAAAGAAGAAAGATGTTTTGAAAGCCGTTGTGGTGCGACAGGTCAAAGCATACCGACGCAAAGACGGATCATACATTCGATTTGATGAGAATGCAGTGGTTATCGTAACCAAGGCCAAGAAAGACTACAATGCGGTCGGCACCCGTGTCTTCGGTCCAATTCCACGAGAGATCTCTGAGAAGGGATTCCAAACCGTAACCTCACTCGCTCCTGAAGTTCTATAATCCTACCATCATGCATATCAAAAAAGACGACAATGTAATAGTGATCACAGGTAAAGATAAGGGCAAGACCGGCAAGGTTGCTCGAGCTTTTCCGCGAGAAGATAAGATCATTATCGAAGGAATCAATATCAAGAAAGTTCACCAGCGATCACGAAAACAGGATGGCAAAGGCAAGACTATTGAGAAGTCATTCCCAATTCACGTATCAAATGTGAAGAAGACTGATGGTGAGAAGGCAAAGAAAACCACCAAGGCAAAAGCCAAGACAGAAACTAAGGCAGAAGCAAAGGCTGAATAATTCAAACGACCATGTTAAAAACTACTAAAGAAAAAAACAGCGAAGCATTTGCAACCATGAAGGGTGCTTTCGGCTACAAGAATGTCATGCAGGCGCCAAAGCTTGAGAAGGTGATCGTCTCATCTGGAGTTGGCAAGCAGAAAGACAAGAAAAAACTTGAATTCATTGCAGACCGACTCGGACGAATTACTGGCCAGAAGGCTTCAGCTCGAGGAGCAAAGCAGTCAATTTCTAACTTCAAAACCCGACAGGGAGATATTGTTGGATATCAGATCACCCTTCGCGGACAGCGCATGTACGATTTCCTTGATCGATTCTTAAACATTGCCCTTCCTCGAACTCGAGACTTCCGTGGTATCTCTGCAGACTCTATCGATGAGATGGGTAACTATACCTTGGGTATCAAAGAGCACAGTATCTTCCCAGAAACAGCTGATGAAGATATTAAGGATGTCTTTGGATTGGCCGTAACGGTGGTTACAAGCTCAAGCGACAAGGAACAAACAAAGGCCTTTTTATCACACTTGGGCTTTCCGTTTAAAAAGATTGACGCTAAGGGCTAATCCTGATAGTATTCAACACACTTTATGGCAAAAACATCAACAGTCGCACGATCAAAAAAGACCCCAAAATTCAGCACACGAATTGTGCGACGATGTTTCCGCTGCGGACGAAAGCGAGGCTATATGCGAGAGTTTGATATGTGTCGAATCTGTTTCCGAGAACTCGCAAATGAAGGTATGATCCCCGGTATTAAGAAGTCATCTTGGTAAAAACATGGACCCTATTGCAAACCTCATCACTCAAATCAAGAACGCGAGCGACGCCGGAAAAGAAACGGTGACTGTTCCGTATTCAAGTGTTAAAGAAGCTATTTTAGAAGTACTTCTAAAAGAAGGCTATGTGAAGTCTGTGTCTAAGAAAGGCAAGAAAATTCACAAGACCCTCGAAGTTGAACTTGGATATGATAACTACGGCCCACGCGTAAAAGGTGTTCAGCGCATCTCACATCTTTCAAAGCGTGTATACGGAGGTATTAAAGAAATGAAATCAGTAAAGCAGGGACACGGTGTTCTTGTTGTTACAACTCCAAAGGGAATTTTGACCGATGCTGATGCACGTCGACAGCAGGTTGGAGGAGAGCTATTGTTTAAGATCTGGTAGTTCGACTGCGCTCACTATAAATAATTATAATGTCAAGAATCGGCAAAAAAATCATAGAAATTCCTGAAAAGACTGAAGTGACAGTCAATGGTTCTACCGTTTCTGTAAAAGGACCAAAGGGAACACTTGAGCGATCATTTGGTGACCATGTCACGATCAAGATTGAAGGCAAGACCGTAAGTCTTACTCCGATGAGTGAATCTCTTGATGATGATGCGATCTGGGGCACCTATGCCGCTCACCTCAATAATATGATCAAGGGTGTTAATGAAACATTTACCAAGAAACTTATCCTTGAAGGAATTGGATTCAAGGCAGATGTGAAAGGCAGTGACCTCGTTATGGCCCTTGGATTCTCACACCCAGTTAAGAAGCCTATTCCTTCAAGTTTGAAAGTTACCTCAGATAAAGGTATTGTTACCGTCAACGGTATCAGCCGCGAAGAAGTAGGTCAGTTTGCTGCTGAGATCCGATCATTGAAGAAGCCAGAACCATACAAAGGTAAAGGATTCCGATATCATGATGAGGTCATCCGCCGAAAGCAGGGTAAGAAATCTGTATAATATATGAAAAAGACTATCCAAAAAACAGAATCACGACTACGACGACACCGCCGAATTCGATCTCGGATCAGTGGTACTACGGATGTGCCTCGATTGGCAGTCTTCAAGTCAAATCGATACGTCATTGCTCAGCTTATTGATGATGTGAAGGGTCACACTATTGCATCCGGCACCACCGCCGATGTAAAAGGTAAAGGCACTGTAGAAAAAGCTCACGCAGCAGGAAAAGCGCTTGCGCAAGCAGCAATTAAGCTCAACATCAAGAAAGTCATCTTTGATCGAGGGGGATTTATTTACACCGGCCGAGTACGCGCATTTGCTGAAGGGGCTCGCGAAGGAGGACTTCAATTTTAAATATTATGGCTGAACAAACAAACACAACAACAGCGCCAGCAGCTCCAGCACCTACCGGTGCTCCTGCAGACACTCGACCACGAAATACATTTCGACGTGGACCAGGCGCAGGTGGAGATAATCGAGGAGCTGGAGGACAGGGGGGTGGATTCCAAAAGAACCCCCGCCGATTTTCTCGATCTGACACAAAAGTAAAACCTGAATTCGATCAGAAGATCATCAGCATCCGACGTGTAACTCGAGTGGTTTCAGGAGGACGACGATTTAGTTTCTCGGTTGCCCTTGTTGCCGGAGACCGAAAGGGAATGGTAGGTATTGGTCTTGGAAAAGCCGGAGATACTGCTTTAGCTATAGAGAAGGCGTTGAAAAACGCTAAGAAAAATTTTGTAAAAATTCCTGCTACCAAGGACATGTCCATTCCATATGAAGTGTCAGCAAAGTATGCAAGTTCACGCGTAACTATTACTCCAAATCCAGGACGAGGAATTGTAGCCGGAAGTTCTGTCCGAAGTATTATCGAATTGGCAGGACTTAAAGATATTGGGGCAAAGCTCCGATCAGGTTCAAAGAACAAGATCAACAACGCTCGTGTGGCTATTGAAGCGCTTCGGACTCTTACTCCTCACCGACGTGTGCTTCTTTCACAGCGAAAAGCTAATGAGCCTAAACAGCGATAGTTTTTAATACTACGACCATGCAAATCAACCAATTAAAACGAAAGACCGCAAATAAAAAACGAATGATCGTTGCCCGAGGAGGGAAGCGCGGTAAGACTGCTGGCCGAGGTACCAAGGGTCAGAAAGCCCGAGCCGGACACAAGATTCGTCCTGAGATCCGCGACGTCATCAAGCGAATTCCAAAGATGCGAGGACGAGGCAAGAACAGCAACATCAGTATTTATGAAAAGTCCGTTGTTGTAACCCTCGAGCAGCTCAACAAAGCATTTGCGACGGGTGACATCATTACTCCAGCCAAGCTTATTGAGAAAAAAGTTATTTCTTACCGCAACGGCAAGATCCCACCAGTTAAAATTCTCGGTACCGGTGAAATTACTAAAAAACTCACCTTAAAAGATATCCCTATTTCAGCCTCAGTCAAAGAAAAAGTTCAGAAAGCCGGCGGTATAGTATAATACACTCATGAATACCCTAATCGAGAAACTCAGATTTATCATCACCGACAAGGTATTACGGAAGAGAATCTTCATTACACTTGTTATTCTTGTTTTGTTCCGATTGCTCTCGATCATTCCTATCCCAGGAATTGATACCAGCCGTTTGAGTTCATTTTTTGCCGGCAATCAATTGCTTGGTCTTTTGAACGTATTTTCAGGGGGTAGTCTCTCACAGCTTTCGATCGTGATGCTCGGAGTTGGTCCGTACATTACTGCAAGTATTATCATGCAGTTGTTGACCCTCATCTTCCCACGCATTAAGCAAATGTATCAGGAAGAGGGAATGTCTGGCCGCATGAAATTTGCTCAGTACTCACGCATGCTCTCTGTGCCGCTTGCTGTTATTCAGGCATTTTCATTCCTTACACTTTTGGAACGACAGGGTGTTATTAATGCACTTGATCCACTTTCAATTGCGATTAACATTTTGATCGTCACTGCGGGATCAATCCTCTTGATGTGGATGGGAGAGCGTATCAGTGAATTTGGTATCGGTAACGGCCTCTCACTCATCATCTTTGCTGGTATTGTTGCTCAGCTTCCATTGACCCTCACTCAGCTTGCCTACACCTTTGATCCATCACAGCTGCCGGTTTACATCGCGATCTTTATTGCTTCACTGGTGGTGATCTACCTTGTGGTGGTTATTACCGAAGCCGAACGACCTATTCCGGTCACCTATGCAAAGCGAATCCGAGGTAACAAAGTCTTCGGTGGCGTTTCAACCTACTTGCCGCTTCGACTCAACCAGTCTGGAGTTATTCCAATCATCTTCGCCCTTTCATTGCTTGTATTCCCACAGATCATTTTCCAGTTCTTGGCACGTATCGGCAACCCAACCATTCAATCTGCTTCAAATTGGGTTAATGCTACCTTGCAGAATCAGTGGGTATACGGAAGTCTTTACTTCATCTTGGTGTTTGCCTTTACCTACTTCTACACGGCCGTAACGTTCGATCCACAGCAGCTCTCAACCAACCTTCAGAAGAATGGTGCCTTCATCCCAGGTGTTCGCCCTGGTCAGTCAACAGCCCTTCATATTTCACATATCCTCACTCGCCTCACTGCCTTTGGTGCACTCTTCCTTGGTGTCATTGCCGTCTTGCCGATCATTGTGCAGGGTCTTACCGGTATCCAGGCGCTCACGGTGGGTGGTACCGCGCTTCTCATCGTTGTCTCTGTTATCATCGATCTCATCAAAAAACTCGAAGCGCAGGTTTCAATGAAAGAGTACTAGACCTCATTTGTTTTCAGGATAACCTCCATGCATACTATTGATTCTAAGATCCATATTCCGGAAGGAGAAAGGCTGACCTCAATTAAGCCACAAGAGGCCCAGTGTATCTGCGATCTGATCAAGGAACATGGCTTCACAAAAACATTGGAAGTGGGTTTTGCCTATGGCTATTCAGCGGCGTATATCATCTGGGCTACAGATTCAAAACATATTGTTATCGATCCATTCCAAAAGGACTATCAGTATCTTGGGATTAAAAATCTCGAAGCACTAGGCTTCCAGGATAAATATGAGTTAAAAGCAGAATTGTCTCATCTTGCCTTACCTGTGCTGCTTAAAGAGGGTACACGTTTTCAATTTGTCTTTATTGATGGCGGGCATAGGTTTGATGAGATCTTTATTGATTGGTATTATTCTGATCTATTGCTTGAAAAAGAAGGGTATATTATGTTCCATGATTCATGGATGCGCTCAACTCAAATGGTAGCTCAATTTATCCGAACTAACCGCAAGGATTACAAAGAAGTTCCAACTCCGCAGGATAATCTTATTTTGTTTAAAAAAGTAGGAGATGATCATCGGTTGTGGTATCACTTTAAAGAGTTCTTTACCTTTAAGTCATTTTTCATGTACTATTCAATTAAAAAGCAGATTGATAAGCGTACATCACAGGACAAAGGTCAGCCGACTTTCACAAATTAGTTTTCTTTCGTATACTTACCTTATGACACCACATACATTTCTATTCTTCGGGCGATCGGGTTCAGGAAAGGGAACACAAGCAAAACTCTTGATGGAAGCCTTGGAAAAAAAGGATCCCGAGAAGCGGACTATGTATATTGAGACAGGAGCCAAGCTTCGTGAATTTACTGAAGAAGCCGGATTATCTGCTGAATTGACCAAGAGCATCAT
>JALYRQ010000057.1 GCA_030855125.1 bacterium
TCCTTAAACTTCACAGGATCACCGCCTTTGTCAGGATGATATTTGTGCGCCAGTTTACGATAGGCCTTTTTAATGTCCTCTGTTGATGCTTCTCGATTTATACCTAATGTTTCGTAGTAGTCTTTTGCCATACGGCTATTATATACTTTATTAACAGACCTGTTACTTTACACGAGCTCGTGCGTATTATATAGTATGTAGAGCGAACTCTGCATCATTTGACCCTTTTCGACACGGAGGTTAGTGTCATGAGCAAGTGGGAAAAGAAGTTCTTTGATTCACCGTGGGCTCTCGTTATCATGCCTCTCGCGATCGGACTCATCGGTCTCATCAGCCTCGGCACCGACAACAAGCCGCGCACCCAAGAGCAGAAGGTCGCGCACCGCTTGGAGAAATAATCGATGGTCCTCGCGATCTCAGTAACAGTTGGCCTCTTCGGATTCATTATCCATCAGGCCGCCAGGTCAATCCGTTAGTTCTTTCACCCCCCGCCCCACAAAGGCGGGTTTTCTGTTGCTCAATTTCAGTATTTGACGGATGAGCCTTCCTGAGTTATCGTATTCGATAGGAGGATCCTGTTATGAACAATAGTACACGGAGGAAGGACGAGCATGGGATCGAGCGGTATCCCTGGGGTCAGGCAACTGCCGATGGACTCAAGAAGATTCGCCGTCGGCCGCTCGAACTGCTGTTCAAGCTGGTGGCAGTAGTGATCTTTGTGCTTGCCTGGTTCCTGTTGATCAGATCCCTAATCATCCGCTAACACTCCCCGCACCCGCGTGGAGTTTTTTCTTGCTTATTTATTCTCACCCTCAGTTCCCGGCTCTTTTACTTCTGCATCGTGAACTTTGCCATCAGTACCAGCATCTGCCTGACCTTCTGCTCCTGCCTCGCCCGCGGCAGCATTTTGCGAAGGCTGAGACTGATTTCCCTGGGCTGAGGAATTCGAAGCCATGAACTGACCGATTTTCTGAATTTCAGTTGAAAGTGCTTCGGTTGCAGATTTAATTGCCGCAACATCACCGCCGTCTTTTACTTTATTTACATCAGCAATTTTTGTCTGGATCGAGGTTTTTAGATCAGTAAGCGCCTTATCTTCTACACCTGCCTGCGCAGGCAGGTCTTTCATTGATTTTTCTGCTGTATAGATAAGCTGCTCGGCAATATTCTTTGCCTCCACTGCTTCCTTCTTCTTTGCGTCTTCTGCAGCATGAACCTCAGCATCCTTCTGCATCTTTTCGATATCTTCTTTTGAGAGACCGGTACTTCCCTGAATAGTAATCTTCTGAGTCTTGCCCGTTGATTTCTCTTTTGCGGTTACATTCAGAATTCCGTTGGCATCGACATCAAAGGTTACTTCAACCTGAGGCATACCGCGCGGTGAAGGTGGAATACCGTCAAGAATAAATTTACCAAGCGATTTATTATCGTGCGCCATTGCTCGCTCTCCCTGCACCACATGAATTTCTACCGATGTCTGATTGTCTGCCGCGGTTGAGAAGACCTGGGATTTTGAAGTTGGAATGGTGGTATTTTTAGTGATAAGCTGAGTTGCAACTGAACCCATGGTTTCAATACCAAGAGAAAGTGGAATAACGTCGAGCAAGAGAATATCTTTTACATCACCGGTGAATACTCCACCTTGAATTGCAGCACCGATTGCCACCACTTCATCAGGATTCACGCCCATGTGCAATTCTTTGCCGAAGTAATCTTTCACGGCTTTCTGCATTGCAGGCATGCGAGTTTGACCGCCTACCATCACAATTTCCTGAATATCTCCAATCTTAAAAGGAGACGCTTCCATTGCCCGCTTGGTGATCTCGAGTGCGCGAGTGATAAATTCTTGTGAGAGTTCTTCAAGCTTCGCTCGAGAAAGAGTTAAGACCAAGTGCTTTGGACCATTTGCGTCTGAAGTGATGAATGGAATATTGATCTCTGACTGAACAGCGGTTGAGAGTTCGATCTTGGCTTTTTCGGCTGCTTCATCGAGTCGCTGAAGGGCAAGTGCATCATTGCGGACGTTAATTCCTGATTCTTTCTGGAATTCTGCAGCGATCCAGTCGATAATTTTCTGATCGATATCCTTTCCTCCGAGGTGTGAGTCTCCATCAGCAGACCGTACTTCGACGGTACTTTCTCCATCGTCACCGGTTCCCACTTCAAGCACAGAGATATCAAATGTACCTCCACCGAAGTCGAAGACTACGATCTTTTCATCTTTCTTTTTATTGAAGCCATACGCAAGAGCCGCGGCAGTAGGTTCGTTGATAATGCGCTTTACATCAAGACCTGCAATTTTACCGGCATCTTTTGTTGCTTGTCGCTGAGCGTCGTTGAAGTATGCAGGAACGGTGATTACTGCTTCGGTAATTTTTTCACCCAATCGTGCTTCAGCATCGGCCTTCAATTTCTGCAATATCATCGCTGAAATTTCTTCAGGCTTATACCAGGTGTCACCCATTTTTACATCGATTCCACCATTGTCCGCTCGTCTTGTTTCGAACGGAATAGATTTCATGTCTTTCTGTACTGCAGGTTCGTCGAATGTATGACCAATGAATCGCTTGATCTGAAAGATAGTATTCCTTGGATTTGTCACTGCCTGACGCTTTGCCAAGAGGCCGACAAGTCGTTCACCGGTTTTTGAT
>JALYRQ010000007.1 GCA_030855125.1 bacterium
GGTTGGTTCTGCAATTCCACTTGAAGAAGAATTATCGATGATGGTAAAAGGGCGCGACTTTGTTACTGGCTTGCCTCGGTCGGTTGAAATTAAAACTAATGAAATTGTAAAAGCGATTAGCCGTGAATTGCGTGAAATGATCAATGCCATTAAAAGTGTCTTGCAGGAAACTCCTCCTGAACTCTCGGCTGATATCATCGATCAGGGTATTATCATGACCGGTGGCTCATCAATGCTTCGCAATTTTCCTGAACTCGTTTTTCGCCGCACGGGAGTAAAAGCAGTTCTTGCCGATGATGCCCTCTTTTGTGTCGCCAAAGGCACCGGTATTGCGCTTGAACATTTAGATACATATAAGAAGAGTATTATTTCCAAGCGGTAATTGACACAGCTATATATTTTTTGCATGATGCATTAAGAACGGCAGCGTTGTGCTGTCTGAAATTCAAAGGAGTGATGTCATGACTGAGCGTTCACATGTTGGAATGGCTGCAGCGCTGGGAGCATTCTCTGGGATGCTGATGGTCTTGAGTATCCAGCCGTCGTGGTGGTGGTTGGGAGCATTAGGTGGGGCGATCGTCGGCTACATTGCGTACGATCCACGTAAGGTCTTGGAGGCAATTCCAAGGGCCATCGAGGACTCGGGGAAACGTGCCATGGCTGTCTGGACGTGGCTGAGTAGTCCGCATCCATTCTGGCTTTGGACCGTGGTTGTCTGGATCTCTGGATGTTTGCTCGGGTTGTATCTCGAGCAGGTGACGCCAGCGCGAAACCGATACGAGTTCTGGCTGTTTATGGTGATTGGACCGGCAATACTCGCATTCTTAGCTGACGCAATGCTGTTTTTCCTGGCGCTAGCAGGAAGCAGCAACCACTGGCTCGGTTGGAAGATTTACTGGACACCAAGCGAATGGTTTTCAATTCCTGACAGTCCCTTTGGCCGGAAGAAGACGTATAGCGAGATTCGGAAAGGGAGGTCACCACGGCCACTTTCCTATCGTCTCATTTACGGCCTTGCTCTGTGGGGCATCGTCGTGACCGTGGTGATCATGTTGGAAAATGTGCGTGACACCATTCGAGGTTTACCACGATTTTTGTGGAATCTTATCTTGCGGATTCACCGGGATGAGCGGCTTGTGGGAGCGCTCGATGCTTGGATCGGCGTTGTCATCACCTGGGTGTGCCTGCAGTCCGGCTGGGGCAAGGAACACATAGCCCCAACAGCTAAGATCATCGCCCTTATGGCGGCGCCTGGGATCGGAGGGCTGATCGCGATGTACATCCACTATCCTATGTATCAGTGGATGCGATGGCGGTTCCAGCCGGCCACGTAGAGTTCTTTGGTTGATGCGCTATCTGCATAGGTAGCGCTTTTCTTTTGAAAGATCTTAAAAAACCTGTAGTATTACTGTATGAAATTACTTATTAATACATTTGAAAAAACAGGCAATCTTCACCATGCATATGTTTTGGAAGGTGATCACGAGATTGTCAGAAAGGATCTGTTTGATTTTATTTCAGAACATTTAAAACTTGCAACAATAGGTAATCCGGACTTTTGGCATACTATATATGATAGTTTTACAATCGATGATGCCCGAAGTGTACGTGAAGCTCAGGCAAACCGTCCTGTAGTTGGTGATAAGAAAATTTTTGTCATCGAAACACGGGCAATGACTGTCGAAGCCCAAAATTCATTATTGAAAGTTTTGGAAGAGCCAACAGCGGGAACACATATTTTTATTTTACTGCCGTCAGCGGAAATTATTTTGCCGACGCTTCGTTCACGAGCTATTGTTGTTTCTCTACGGGATGAAGCACGTGCAACAAAAGATGCGCAAATATTTTTGAAATCATCATTGCCCGAACGATTAGAAATTGTCGGTGAAATTGCTGAAGAAAAAGATAAAGCAAAAGCCCAAGGCTTATTGGATGGATTAATCACCGAGCTGCATGGGAAAAAAGGGAAGGATGCCGTGCTCAAAGAATTGTTAACTGCTCGGATGTATGTAAATGACCGTTCTCCGTCTTTAAAACTGCTCCTCGAGCATGTTGCCTGTATTTTGATGTAATTTCCCAATGAAAGAGCGCCCGTCTGGGGGGGGACGGGCGCTGCGGGTTCCGGGCTCTCACTTCACGCAGGGGAGGCCGCGAAGGGGGAAGAGAGTAACCGGATGGGGAATAGGATTCCAACGATCTGATATCACTATAGTCCAGTTGTTTTAATCTGTCAAGTGCCTCGAGACTTAAATTTACTTTTGATATATAATTAGCCTTATGCAATACGATTTTTCACCATTAAAGAAGAAGATAAAAGATGTAGAGGAATGGCTCAAAAAAGAGCAGTCACAGATTCGTACCGGCCGGGCAACCCCAACATTATTGGATGGAGTGTTAGTAGAAGCCTACGGATCCAAGGTCCCGCTCATTCAAGTCGGCTCAATTTCAAATGAAGATCCGCGCACCTTGCGTGTGAGTGTCTGGGATCAATCACAAATTAAAGAAGTAGAACGCGGCATCATTGCAGCAAATCTCGGTGTCTCAGCTATTGTTGATGATAAAGGTGTCCGTGTGGCATTTCCTGAACTTACCGGTGAACGTCGCCAGGCCATTACAAAAATTGCCAAAGAAAAGCTTGAAGATGCTCGTATTACTTTACGAAGACATCGCGGAGACATCTGGGATGATATTCAAGTAATGGAAAAAGAAGGAGGTATGAGTGAAGATGAGCGTGTTCGATTTAAAGAAGAGATGGAAAAAATTATTAAAGAAGCAAATAATACTCTCGATGACTTGCATGAGCGCAAGGAGAAAGAGATCATGAGTTAATATGACAATTATTATATTTATTATCGTTCTCGCTGCATTGGTTTTTGTCCATGAATTGGGCCACTTTCTTGCTGCAAAATGGTCAGGTATTCGTGTCGATGAATTCGGTTTGGGCTTTCCGCCAAAAATTTGGAGTACAAAAAGAGGTGAAACAACCTATTCACTCAATGCAATTCCATTTGGAGGTTTCGTAAAGATCTTCGGTGAAAATCCTGATGATGAATCTATTGGGGGTCCAGACAAAGAGCGAAGCTTTTTTAATAAACCAAAACGTATTCAGGCACTCGTACTTGTGGCTGGAGTTACGTTCAACATTTTATTTGCGTGGTTACTTCTTTCTCTTGGATTTATAGTTGGGATGCCGGTACCAGAAGGCTATAGCGGCAGTACTCAAGTTCAAAATGCCGAGCTCACGGTCACGGCAATTTCTGCTGGCTCTCCTGCAGAAAAAGCGGGCCTTGAAGCGGGAGATAAGCTCATCTCACTTCAGTCTGGAACAGAAAAAGCTGAGCAGCTTAATCCTGAAAAAGTCCAAAGTTTTGTTGGTAATAAACAGGACAAGCCCGTTATTGTAACCTATCAACGTGGCGAAGAAACAAAAACTGTTGAAGTTATTCCTCTGGCCGGAATTGTTTCAGATCGTGCGGCTATTGGTGTTGGACTTGAGCAGCTTGGCACATTGCGGCTTCCAATTCACAAAGCCTTTTATGAAGGGGCAAAGATGACCTGGTATTTAGTAAAAGCGACTGCGGTAGGTCTCTCACAATTCTTGTTCCAAGCAATTACCGGCCGGGCAAACTTTGCTGATGTTACTGGTCCAATAGGAATTGCCGGCATGGTGGGCGATGCAACTCGATTAGGAATTGTATACCTCTTGTCATTTACCGCATTCATTTCGATCAACCTTGCGGTCATTAACCTCATCCCATTTCCTGCACTTGATGGTGGACGATTACTCTTTGTGCTGATCGAAAAAATAAAAGGCTCACCGATCAGTCCAAAGTTTGCCAATGTCTTCAACGCTGTCGGATTTGCGCTGCTTCTGTTGTTAATGCTTGCCGTAACCTTCCAGGATATTATTAAACTTATAAAATAATATGGCGATCGAGCAATTCACATCATCTGCTCCTGAACAAAATGAATCACCTGAGGTAGTTACTGAGGAACAAAAAGAAGCAGCTTTGCTTAAAGTAAAAAAGCTGAAGCTAAAAGCAGTCTTGCAGCCTATTATGATGAAGCAGCTCGGATATGTTTTGAAGACTATTGATACTCATAAATCAAATGACCGGGCAATGCTCTGGAAGGATCATTTCTTTGCTGAAGATTTCGCTCAGGCATGTGATGAAACGCTCAGTCTCCATCCCGAATTTGTTGATGAATATGAAGCTCATCCAGAAAAAGTGATTAATGTGGTGAAGCAAAAAATGCTCGATATTCATGCACTCGCAGAAGCCGAATAATTATTTTTGACCCTATACTGTTTTTCCTGTACTATTTGATTGCATGAGAAATTTACTGCACTATGAAAGATACTGATAAAACTATTGAAAAGAAAATAGCAAGCCGGGCGGAGGATTATTCTCAATGGTATCTTGACGTCATTTCAGCCGCAGATCTTGCTGACTATGGTCCGGTAAAGGGTACCATGGTTATTAAGCCCTATGGTTATGCTATATGGGAAGCTACTCAAAAGATTCTTGATGAAAAATTTAAGGAAACAGGTGTGCAAAACGCTTATTTCCCAATGCTTATTCCTGAAAAACTTCTCAAAAGAGAAGAAAGTCACGTTGAAGGTTTTGCTCCAGAAGTTGCTGTAGTTACGCATGCAGGTGGTAAAAAATTAGATGAACCACTTGTTGTTCGTCCTACATCAGAAACAATTATGTATGATGTATTTTCAAATTGGATACGTTCATATCGTGATTTACCACTTCTTATAAATCAATGGACTAATGTAGTTCGTTGGGAACTTCGCACACGTCTCTTTTTGCGTACTACAGAGTTTCTCTGGCAAGAAGGACATACTGTTCATGAAACAGAACAAGAAGCTGACAAACGAGCACGCGATATGCTTGATATTTATCGTGATTTTGCACAAAATTATTTGGCAATTCCAGTTATTGCTGGAACAAAAACAGAATCAGAAAAATTTGCTGGGGCACTTCGCACCTATTCTCTTGAAGCCATGATGCAGGACGGCAAAGCATTACAATTTTCAACATCACATAATCTTGGACAAAATTTTGCAAAAGCATTCAATGTGAAATTTCTTGATCGAAATAATATAGAACAATTTGGCTGGCAAACGAGCTGGGGATTGAGTACGAGAACAATCGGAGGACTTATTATGACGCACAGTGATGATAAGGGTCTTATTCTTCCTCCAAGAATTGCTTCTATTCAAGTTGTTATTACAACTATTACTCCAAATGATGAAGCAAAGACAATGGTCCCCATAAAAGCTCGACAACTTGTTTCTTTACTTAAAGAAGCAGAGATCAAGACTCATCTTGATAACAGAGATTTACGTCCTGGAGAAAAATATTTTGAATGGGAAAAGAAAGGTGTACCAATTCGAATTGAACTCGGACCAAAGGATATCGCAAATAGCAGTGCAATGCTTGTTCGACGGGATACAGGAGAAAAAACACAAGTTACTGTTGACGAATTGGTAGAAAAAGTAAAAGCGCTTCTTGAAGAAATTCAAAGTAACCTCTACACTAAAGCTCTTGATTATAAAAATGCCAAGACTAAAAACATAGATAGCTGGGACGATTTTAAGAAAGCAATTGAAGATGGAAACTTTGTTCTCGCTCATTGGTCAGGAGACAGGGAGGTTGAAGCACAAATTAAAGAAGAAACAGGGGCAACAATTCGATGTATTCCACTGGATCAGAAAAAAGAAGTGGGTATTTGTATAAAATCAGGAAAACCCTCGGAAGGAAGAGTTGTGTTTGCTAAATCATACTAACAATGTTTAAAGAGATCCTACAAAAGTTTTACAAAATGTTCAGCAATGACATTGGTATTGACCTGGGAACGGCAAATACACTTGTATATCTTCAAGGAAGAGGCATTGTGATCAATGAGCCGTCGGTGGTGGCTGTTAATCAGAAAACCGGCACGGTGGTGGCAGTGGGCACACAGGCAAAAGATATGTTGGGACGAACGCCACAGCATATTATTGCTGTGAAGCCGCTTGTTGATGGAGTAATCTCAGATTTTGAAGTAGCAGAAGAAATGGTCAGTTATCTTTTGAATAAAGCTCAGCGTGAGTATAAAAAGTTTTTGGGACCGCGCGTTGTTGTTGGTATTCCGTCGGGAATTACGAACGTTGAAACTCGAGCGGTGCGAGATGCAGTAAAAAATGCTGGCGCGCGCGAAGTATATATTGTTGAAGAACCGATGGCAGCTGCAATTGGCATTCGTTTGCCGGTGCTCGAACCTGTGGGCAGTATGATCATGGATATTGGCGGCGGAACTACCGACATTGCGGTCATTTCTCTCGGTGGTGTTGTTGTTTCAAAAAACTTGAAAATAGCAGGGGATAAATTGAATACTGATATCAGTACCTATATTAGAAGTGAATTTAAAATTCTCATTGGTGAAAAAACTTCTGAGCATATTAAAATTACGATTGGTTCTGTTCTTGCCGGTGAACATCCTCAGGAGTCAGTGATTAAGGGGCGAGACTTAGTAACAGGGCTGCCTCGCGAAGTAGTTATCACCGATGCAGACATTCGTGAAGCAACCCATCAATCAATTGATACACTTTTGGAAGCGGCAAAAGAGGTTCTTGAAACAACTCCACCGGAAATTATTGCTGATGTGATGCAGAACGGAATTTATCTTACCGGCGGTGGAGCCCTTATTAAAGGTCTTAATATTATGCTCGCAGAATATTTGAAGATCCCTGTTCATGTGGCTGAAGATCCACTTACCGCTGTTGCTCGCGGTACGGGTGTCATTCTTGAGAATCTGCCAAAATACAGTGAAGTGCTGATCATTAATGAAGATGATCTATAAACGTCATGATCTATCCGCCGCGCGATAATATTCGCAGAAAGCAAAAACGAACAAAAATAACACTTGTACTGGCTGGAATTCTTGTTGTAGTACTTATTCTTAACTTTTTTGCACCTCAGCTGCTCTCGCCAATCTCTCATACCGTTGGTCTGCCGCTGTTACGATCACGTTTGGCAGCGCAAGCTGGCGGTTTTGAGTTTTGGCAGCTCTTAAAATCAAAGCAAGCGTTGTATGACCAGAATAAGACGTTGCATGAAGAAGCTGCATTATTCAAGGCGATTGAAGTTGAACGTGATGCTCTTAAACATGAAAACGCATTATTACGTGATTTGCTTGGCCGTTCAACAAGTACTGATCCGGTAATCCTTGCTCAAATCCTTTCAAAGCCCGGCTTCTCTCCGTATGATACGCTCATTCTTGATGTTGGTGAAACGGATGGTGTAAAGGCGGGTGATTTAGTCTTGGTTGAAAACACGTTAGTTGTCGGGCAAATTTCGACGGTGCAAGGTCATTCATCAAATGCGCTTTTGTATTCATCACCTGAACATAAAACCGAAGTATTTATAGGTACAAAATCGGTTCAGGCTGTTGCGATCGGCAAAGGTGCAGGCAGCTTTGAAGTTCGTGTGCCACGTAATACTGAATTTAAAGTAGGGGATGAAGTTCGCCTCGCAGCATTTCCTGATATTGTATTTGGAGCAGTAACTGATATAAACGGCGCGTCAGCTGATACGTTCGACCGCATGCTCTTTAGAAGCTTGATCGATATCTCTGATCTACGATTTGTGATGGTTAAACACCAGCCATAATATATGACCGGCGTCAGAATTATTATTGATATAGCTCTCATCATAGCTGCGTTTGTCCTGCCGTGGTGGGTTGCAATCAGTGTCGGGGTAGTTTTTCTCTTCGTCTTCCGTGTTTATAGCGAGCTTGTTGTGCTTGGCCTTATCGTTGATACACTTTATAATGCACCTGTTGATCGTTTTTATCATATCCAGTTTTTGATAACGATATGCGCAATTCTTGCTGTTATTCTGTCAATTCAGATCAAAGCCCGATTGCGATTTTATAACAACGATTAGTCAGAATCATGAGTAGATTAAAAAGAATAAAAAGAATCTTTCAGCGCCGTAACTCTGTCAGCATTTCACATGAGATCGCGCCAGATGAAGTGATGCTTGATTCTTCAAACCTGCCTGATTTTGACACCTCACAATTTGAAGGACGTCTTGAACGTCCGATATCACGCAAAACGCTTTTTGTAGTTGGGCTATTCTTTTTTCTCATTGGCAGTGTTTTTACGTATAAGGTTTGGTCATTGCAGGTGGCCCAAGGACAGGAATTTGCTGAACGCAGTGAGAATAACCGCTTGCGTCATACGATTGTATTTTCTGATCGCGGTGTGATCTATGATCGGAATAAAAAGCTTTTAGCCTGGAACGAGGAAAATGCCAATGACCCTGATTTCTCATTTAGAAAATATGCCACAACTTCGGGGATCACAAATATTGTTGGATACATCAAATACCCATCAAAAGATACTGCAGGATTTTATTACCGCCAGGACTACTCAGGTGTTGATGGAATTGAAAAATATTTCGACAGCCAGCTTCAGGGAATAAATGGAATAAAAATTGCCGAGACCGATGCAATGGGCAACGTGGTATCACAAAGTATTATGAATCCGCCCAAAACAGGCAAGGAAGTAGTACTTTCAATTGACTCACGCATTCAGGAAAAGATGTATACAACGATCGAAAGCTTGTCACACCAAGTAGGCTTTGTCGGCGGATCAGGTGTATTAATGAATATTGAAACCGGAGAAATAATTGCCCAGGTTAGTTATCCTGAATACAGTTCTCAGATTCTTTCTGACGGAGTTGATCGCGCTCAGATCAACAAGTATTTTTCAGATCCGCTTAATCCCTTGCTTGACCGGCCTGCCGCAGGTTTATATGTCCCTGGTTCGATTGTAAAGCCATTTGTAGCGCTCGGAGCACTCAATGAGGGGGTAATTAGTGCAGATAAAGTAATTTATACTGAGGGTAAGCTGACAATTCCCAACCCTTATTATCCCGACCTGCCAACAATATTCCGTGACTGGAAAAATCACGGACCTGTGGATATGCGCCGTGCGCTCGCGGTTTCATCGGATGTATATTTCTATCAGATCGGTGGAGGATTCAAAGATCAAAAAGGTATGGGTATCGCCAATATTGAAAAATATATGAAAATGTTTGGTTTTGGTGAGCCTGTTGGCGGTTCAGAATTTTTCGGCAATCAAAAAGGAACGATCCCAAGTCCAGAATGGAAGAAAAAAGTGTTTAAAGGTGAAAATTGGACGGTGGGTAACACCTATCACACATCGATCGGTCAGTATGGTTTTCAAATAACTCCGTTGCAGATGGTTCGCGGAATGGCAGCACTGGCAAATTATGGAAAACTTATTCAGCCAACCATTATTGCTGGAGATACAGAAAATGTAAAAAATACAAAAACAATTTCGCTGCCAAAAAAATACTTTGATGTCATTCACGAAGGTATGAGAATGTCGGTAACAGAAGGCACCGCGCGCTCGTTAGATTTATATGATGTAAAGATTGCAGGAAAAACCGGTACGGCTGAACTTGGAGTTTCAAAAGAGTATGTAAATTCATGGGTGACCGGTTTTTTCCCCTATGAAAAACCAAAGTACGCTTTTGTTATTTTGATGGAAAAAGGTCACAAGACAAATCTTATCGGTGCGCCCTATGTTGGCCGCCAAGTGTTTGAATGGATGATCACTCATACTCCAGAATATTTTAAATAAGAGAACTTTACATTTGACAGGGTTACCTGTATACTATCGGGTAATTTTAGCCATATACGTACATGAAAATCGATACACCACATTACCTGACAAAAGACAAATTTGATGAGCTTAAGAAAGAGCTTGAACAGCTCCGATCTGTAGGCCGAAAGGAAGTTGCTGAAGAACTTGAATATTCAAAGCAGCTCGGTGACTTGTCTGAAAATGCGGAATATCATCAGGCCCGCGAACGCCAGGCTCTGCTTGAAGATCGTATTGGAAAGCTTGATTCACTTCTCAAATCTGCAAGTATTGTTAATGCGCACCATACTGAGGCGGTCAATGTCGGATCTGTTGTAGAAATTCAAAAAGAAGGCAAAAGTGAAACGGTAATCTATACTATTGTTGGTTCTGAAGAAGCTGATATGGCTCAGAAGAAACTTTCAATTGCATCACCACTTGGACAAGCTTTGAAAGGCAAGGCAAAAGGTGAAACATTTGCATTCAAAACTCCCATGGGAAATGTGAAGTACAAGGTTGTGAATATTAAATAAACACCCCACCCAACCCTCCCTTTGGAAAAGGTGAGGGCGCCCCTCCTATTCCAAGGAGGGGATTAGGGGGTGGTAGTAATCAGCTCGGCAGTGTAAAATCAAACCATGGCATCACTTGAAGAAATCCGTCAGACGAGGTTAGAGAAACTTGAAAAACTCAAGCAAGAGGGTATGGATCCATATCCGGCTGAGTCGCATCATACGCATACGGTTGCGGATCTTATTTATAAATTTGAAACACTCTCGCAAGAGCAAAAAGAGGTTACTATTTCTGGCCGCGTCATGTCATTGCGTCCACAGGGAGGTTTAATTTTCTTCAATCTCTACGACGGCACTGGAAAATTCCAGGGATTACTAAAGCAGGAGGAAACCGATCAGAAAGTATTTGATCTGTTCTCTGCGACAGTAGATATTGGAGATTTTGTAGAAGCGACAGGGACACTCTTTATTACAAAGCGCGGAGAAAAAACGGTGCAGGTGAAATCATGGAGAATGCTTTCAAAAAGCCTGCAGCCGCTTCCAGAAAAATGGCATGGCTTGCAGGATGTTGAAGAGCGGCTTCGAAAACGATATTTAGATATTCTATTTAATGAAGAAGTAAAAGAATTAATTGTAAAGAAAGCAAAATTCTGGCAATCAATCCGTAATTTTTTAGTTAACGAAGGATTTTTGGAAGTTGAAACTCCGGTATTGGAAAATACTACTGGAGGGGCTGATGCACGGCCGTTTGCTACACATCACAATGCCCTTGATATTGATGTCTATTTGAGAATTTCTGTGGGTGAACTCTGGCAGAAGCGTTTGATGGTCGCAGGTTTTCCAAAAGTATTTGAAATTGGCAGAATCTTCCGTAATGAAGGAATTTCAGCTGAACATGCTCAAGATTTCACAGCTGTGGAATTTTATTGGGCATATGCCGATTATAATAAAGGTATGGATTTTGTGGAAAGAATGTACCGCTATGTGGCGCAGGAGGCTTTTGGTACGCTTCAATTTAAAATAGGGGAGTTTGATATTGATTTGAGCAAGCCATGGGAGCGATATGATTATGCTGAAACTATACTGAAATCTACGGGACTTGATATTCGAACTGCAGAATTATCTGATATAGAAGCTAAACTGAAAGAACTCAAAATAAAACATGACAGAACTGGCTGGAACAAAGGCCGGGCAACAGATATTTTGTGGAAATGTTGCCGAAAACAAATTGGCGGCCCAGGTTTTCTTGTTGGTGTACCAAAATCACTTTCACCATTAGCTAAAAGCTTGCCAGACAATAAAGATACTGTTGAACAATTCCAAGTACTTCTTGCCGGCAGTGAAATGGGCAAAGGCTACAGCGAGCTTAATGACCCAATCGATCAAGCAGAACGCTTTGCTGAGCAGGCCAAACTGCGTGCTGCTGGGGATGAAGAAGCCCAGATGACCGACCAAGACTTTGTGGAAGCATTAGAGCACGGTATGCCTCCCACCTGCGGCTTCGGCGTCTCCGAACGTCTCTTTGCCTTCCTCGCCGACAAATCAATCCGCGAAACTCAGATCTTCCCATTGATGCGGCCTAAATAGTAGTTTAAAACAATATTAAATAATTAATATCTTATGAAAGCACCAGCTAACGTGCCGGAGAAGGGATTTTATTATCACTATAAGCATGATCCACATGGTTTAATTAATAATTATGCCTATGAAGTAGTGGGTGTGGGATTTCATACTGAGAATGATTGCCGGCCGATAGATACACATATGGTAATATACCAGCCGATCTATGAATCAACCGTTTTTACCCTTGGTAAATTTTTTGATATTCGACCACTTGAAATGTTTGCAGAAAATGTAACAAAAGAGAGCAAAACATTTCCTCGATTCAAAAAGATTACTGATCCTAACGTCATTGCACAATTGGAAAAAATTAAGGCAAAGATGTATTCTTAGGCATTAAGTCAGTATTCACCGAGGCTAAACCTCGGTGCTGATCTAGAAAATCTGTAATAGAAAATAACAGCTCTACTTTTGAGGAGAAATAGTCTGGAAACTCAATCATATTAAGTATTATATTTTCAGGCCTAGTCTTGGTGTTATAATCATAGTAACTTGAGTAATAGTAAGAATTCATAAAAGCTAACGTAGTATCATAATCTTTGATTCCGGTCTCAATCCAATTTGGTTCAATGAGTTTAACAGGGTTAAGGTGGATATAGCTGAACAAATATTTTAAGTAAACGTCGTTTGATGCATGTCTTGCCTTAAAAGTATTTTCAAACAATGATCCTGTTCTCTCATATTTTATATTAAAATACATTGTATATGCGGTCATAAGTTTTTGCATAAATTTACTTATTCCATTTTCAATCCTTTCTTTTAATAATATATGAAAATGATTTGGCATGAGACAGTATCCACCTATATTAACTAGTGTACATGTTCTGGGGAGGTTAAATATATCCAAGTATTCCTTCTTTTTCCTAGAATACATATGCACCGCCTCAGTACTATTGCATATGTACAAGAGAGCCATAAATCTTTTGTAGTCACTATCATCAATAAAAACAATTCTTTTATCAACCCCTCGATCATATATATGATAATATTCACCAATTGAAAATTCTATGTTTCTCATGAAGCCCAGTGTACTATTCAAAAATAAAATATTTATAAATCGCACCGAGGTTTAGCCTCGGTGCGGGGGGGATCTATTGGTCAAGTGTTACTTTACAGCTGAGCCAAGCTGTTTTTTAGTTTGAAATAGAGCCATAAAAGGGGATAAATATGGTTGAGTTTGGGCTCAAGTGGTATATAATGGTAACAAGTGGGAGAAAGTGGTAAGTTTTACCAAGCTCATCCGTCCTTAAGTAAGACAGATGAGTTAAAGAAAAAAACATGTTAATCGGCGAGTACACACATACCATTGATGAAAAAAACCGAACCTCGCTTCCCATGAAATTCCGCAAGGAAGTGGGCAAGAAGGTCGTGGTTACTCATGGTTTGGATAACTGTTTGTTTCTTTATTCAGTTCGAGAATGGGAGAAAATTGCCGAGAAGCTTGCGAACTTGAGCATGGGTCAGGCGGACACACGAGGTTTCAACCGATTCATGCTCGCGGGCGCAATCGAAGTAGATGTTGATTCAGTTGGGCGTATGCTCATTCCGGATCATCTCAAGCAATTTGCAAACCTTGAGGGAAAAGTGGTGTTCGCCGGTGTTCATTCACGCATTGAATTGTGGAATGAAGGTCGATGGAGCGCATACAAGAAGCAGATTGTGCAAGAAGCAGACAAGCTCGCACAGAAGTTGGGTGAGATCGGTGTACTGTAAAACGTTATGGATTACGGCCACACCTCAGTTCTTTTACAAACATCAATAAATAGTTTAGATCTTCAGCCAAGAGACATTTATGTTGATGGCACCCTCGGCAGCGGGGGACACACTGAAGAAGTATTGAAACGATTCAAAAATACCGTCCACATAATCGGCATTGATCAAGATGAGGAAGCGCTCAAGCGAGCGGAGACGAGATTTTCAACACATGATGGTAATTTCACACTCGTCAACAATAACTTCCGCAATCTTGATTCAGTTTTAGATGAATTACACGTACCACAGGTTAACAAAATACTTCTCGATATTGGATTAAGTTCAAATCAGTTTGAAGAGTCAGAGCGAGGATTTTCATTCCAAAAAGACGAACCGCTGCTGATGACCTTCAAAAAGAATATCAGTGAAGGAGATCTAACAGCAGCAACCATTCTTAATGAATGGGGCGAAGATACACTTGAACTCATCATTCGCGGATACGGCGAAGAGCAATTTGCAAAACGTATTGCCAAAGCTATCATCAATTACCGCGAAGTCGAGCCTTTCGTGAAAACAAGTCAGCTTGTGGACGTGATCATGGAAGCCACACCAAAGTGGTATCACCACAAGAAAACACATGCTGCCACAAAAACCTTTCAGGCATTGCGGATTGCCGTCAACGACGAACTCGAAGCGCTCAAAGAGGGATTGCGCAAAGGGTTCGAGCGATTGGCACCAGGCGGAAGGATCGCAGTCATTTCATTTCATAGTTTAGAAGACAGAATTGTCAAAAATTATTTTAGAGACAAAGCAAAAGAGGGAGAAGGGAAGTTAATCACAAAAAAGCCCATTACCGCCACGGACGAGGAGCTCAAACAAAACCGCCGAGCCCGAAGTGCGAAATTACGAGTACTACAAAAAATCTAATGCGGACAAAAACACATACATTAAAAGTAAAATTCTGGGACAACCTTAATACAAAGCTTCTATTCTTTGTCCTTGCTGGGTTACTTTTAATGATCTTTGTTTCTTACGCTTATTTGATTAACAAAACAATTATGAATGTGGTTGCTCGAGAAAAGTCTGAGCAGCGAATTGCCACACTTTCATCAGTTATTGGTGAGCTTGAGTTTGAACACATGATGGTCAAGAATAAAGTAACGCTTGAGCTTGCGCATCAGAAAGGTTTTATGGATGCTAGTCCAAGCCGATTTTTGGCTCGTAGCGGAGCACTTCTCCTTACGTATAATTCTGATAATAACTCACAGTAAGCCGGCTTGTGAGATGGTATACTAAATAATGTTGGTATGACAGATCCTAAAACGCGCATTCGGATTATTTCGATTTTCACCATTCTTTTCGGCGTAATGCTTGTGACAAAATTGTACTTTGTCCAGATTGTCCGGGGAGAGGTATTTTCGGAGAAGGCAGACAGACAATATACTCGACCAGTGGGTGGAGTTTTTAATCGTGGCAATATTTATTTTCAGGCAAAAGACGGCAGTTTGATGCCCGCAGCATTATTGAAGACGGGATACACTATTGCCATCAATCCGAAACTGCTTAAAAATCCTGAATACGTATATCAAGAGATCTCAAAGCTCATGAATTTTGATAAAGATGATTTCATGGCAAAGGCTGCCAAAAGTAACGACCCCTATGAAGAAATTGCCCGCCGGGTTGATTCAGATATTGCAAAGAAAATAGATACGCTCGATATTGCAGGAGTCAATGCCTATCAGGAGAAATGGCGATACTATCCGGGAGAGTCGACGGCTGCTCAGGTCTTGGGCTTTGTTGGCTACAACAAGGACAATTCATTAGCAGGCCGCTATGGTCTTGAAAATCAATACGAAAGTGTATTAAAGCGTGATGACGAAAATGTCTACGTAAACTTTTTTGCTGAGATATTTTCTGATTTGCATAAAAAACTAACTGATACCGGTACTGTTGAAGGTGATATTACCTCAACAATCGAACCTCACGTTCAGTCGTATGTAGAAAAAGAAATTCAGCAGATTAATAAAGCATACAGTTCAAAACTTACTGGGGCGATTGTTATCGATCCAAAGACTGGTGAAATATATTCGATGGCGGCAACTCCTACCTTTAATCCAAATTCATTCCAAACAGAAAAAGATGTTGCAGTTTTTACTAATCCTATGGTTCAAAATGTGTATGAAATGGGCTCGATCATTAAACCGCTGACCGTTGCTGCTGGTCTTGATGCGGGTGTTATCACTGCAAAATCTACATATTATGACAGTGGGTCTTTGACCATGAATAATAAAACGATCTACAACTATGACAAACGTGCCCGGGGCACGGTTGATATGCAGGCTGTGCTTAACCAATCACTTAACACCGGTGTAGCGCATGTGGTACGACAGCTTGGTATCAAAAAGTTCTCTCAATATATGCTTGATTTTGGTTTTGGTACAAAAACGGGTATCGATCTTCCTCATGAACCAAATAACTTGATGGATAACTTGAAAAGTAATCGTGATATCGAACATGTTACTGCTTCATTCGGGCAGGGAATTGCCATGACTCCGATTGCAGTGACTCGAGCCCTTTCAACCCTTGCCAACGGCGGCAAACTCATCACTCCGCACGTTATCAAGCGCATTGATTATAAAGTTGGTTTCTCAAAAGAAATAATTCCGGCCGAAGGGATACAGGTCATAAAGCCAGAGACATCAAAAGAAATTTCACGAATGCTTACCGAAGTTGTTGACGACGCCTTGCTTGAAGGAAAAGTAAAAATGGAGCACTATAGTATTGCTGCAAAGACCGGAACCGCTCAGATCGCTCATGCGGGAAAATATTATAATGATCGATATCTACACTCATTCTTTGGATATTTTCCTTCAACCAATCCGCGATTCCTTATTTTCCTCTATACCGTTGAGCCAAAAAGTGTAGAATATGCCTCACATACCTTAACTGATCCATTTGTTAATATCACCAAATTTCTGATAAACTACTATGAAGTACCACCCGATAGATAATTATCATGAAATCATATTTTAAAAAGCTGGTTGTGAGTATTCTGACCTGGGAAGCAAAGAAAGTGTTAAAGAAATATAATCCGAAAATTGTCGGTATTACTGGCTCAGTTGGTAAAACCTCAACAAAGGACGCGATCTATACGGTTCTCTCGTCTACATATCACACCCGGAAAACCGAGAAGAGTTTTAATAGTGAATTGGGAGTGCCGCTTACCGTGCTTGGTTTGCATAATGCCTGGTCGAATCCTTTTTTATGGTTAAGTAATATCGTTCAGGGATACTTGCTTATTTTATTTACTTCAAAATATCCGGAATGGCTCGTGCTTGAAATTGGTGCTGATCGACCGGGTGATATTGAAAGTATTACGAAGTGGGTAAAGCCTGATGTATCGGTGATGACGCGCTTTGGAGATGTACCGGTGCATGTTGAATTTTTTCCAACGATTGAAGATCTGATTAATGAAAAAGGATATATTGCCCATGCTCTCAAGGAAAACGGAGTTCTAATTCTCAATCATGATGATAAACGAGTTTTTGATTTTGGTGAACGAGTGAATCATCAAAAAATTTCATACGGTTTTGAATTTGGATCCCAGGTTCAGGCAAAAGATCAGGAGACAATATATGGCTCATACGATCATACTGATCTTGAATTTCCCTATGGCATGTCATTTACCGTACAGTATGAAGGAGTACTTCAATCACTTAAAATAATTGGTACACTTGGAAAACAGCATGTATATCCGGTATTGGCTGCATTTGGGGTGGGAATATCTCAGGGAATTGATCCTGCAAAAATGGCTGAAAGCTTGCAGGCTCACACCACGGCGCGCGGCCGGATGAAACTCATTGCGGGCATTAAAGATACATTAATTATAGATGACACCTACAATTCTTCTCCGGTTGCTGTGCATGCGGCATTGCATGCAGTAAAAGAATTGAAATGTGCAGGCAGAAAAATCGCTATGCTTGCTGACATGATGGAGCTCGGACAATATTCTGTTGAGGAACATAAAAAAGTTGGTACTCGCGCCGCAGAGAGTGTTGATCTGCTTGTCACTGTTGGTGTACGATCTCGGGCGACAGCCGAAGCTGCACTCAACAACGGCATGAGTGAATTAAACATTTTGCAATTTGAAACATCGCAGGAAGCAGGAAAGTATATGGAAAGTGTTTTGAAACCTGGTGATATTGTTGTCATCAAGGGCTCTCAATCAATGCGCATGGAGCGAGCGGTTGAAGAGATCATGTCTTATCCTGAAAAGGCTGAAGAACTCCTTGTGCGGCAGGATCCCCAGTGGATCGCGAAGAGGTAATTATTTACCTACAGCAAGGACTCACCTTGACATTGCACAGTAGATTTTTTACTTAAAATCAGGTATATTTTCAAAGCGGTTATTACTGGCCCTATCGTCTAACGGTTAGGACGGAAGCTTCTCAAGCTTTAAATCCGGGTTCGATTCCCGGTAGGGTCACAAAAGAGCGTAAGCTATTTTGTGATGTAAAAAAGTGATAATATCACTTTTTTACAAATCGAAAGCCGGACCCACCTTGGGCGGGGAGGCGGGGTCGCGGAAAATTTCAGCAGAAATTTATCTGTAACCGATTCATCTATATTTATAAAGAAGCTCCTGACCCACTTCCCTTACTATAAAATAGGTATCGTTGGTATTTTTCAAGTGTTTGGTATACTTCCTGTATATGGAACAGCAACCCTATAATAATGAAATTCCTGAGCAAAAATCCATAGAAACGTTACAAGAAGAATTTTCTAAACGTCTTGATCGAATTCTTTACAAGGAATTGACCGTAGAAAATATAGAAACATTTGCAGATGAAGCATTGAGTGAAGTTATTCAACTTATAGATGATGCTCTTACGGAGTATCGAAACAACCCTTTGGTTGAAGGTAATCTATCTTTAGACACTCGTAGTCAGGAAGATGATGTGTGTACTAAATTGAATCTTCCCAACCTCTCTGAAATCTTAGATTCAATAACGAAGACAAAAGATAGAATTGAAGCATTGCGAGCATACTTGCGAGAAAATGTACAAATTAAAGAAGATATTATAACTCCTCCTGACTCTGAAATAATACCTGATATGGTTCCTGATGAAGAGGCTGAGAAATTTGAAGAAAAAAAATTGTTTCCACGAACCCTCACTCTGATGTATATCTTAGAACATGATATGGATATTGAATCTGAACACCTTACTATTACTCAAGGAACAACAACGCCTCAGATGATGCGTAATACTCCATATGTTCGTGTTGAAATACCAGATCTTGAACGAGTAGTTTATATTTGTGATGAAGAAGGTAATGCTAGTTATGTATTTAATACAGAAATTATTGAGAGTAAAAACCTTAAAATTGATGAAATCGATCTTGATAGTAAGGATGAAAAGAATACTTTGATCGCTCAACATTCAGGTATTGGTATACGTATAATTCAAACTAATCACTGGAGAAATGAAGTTTCACACTGGCTTCAAAATTCATTACCTGAGAGTATAGAAGCAAAAGATTCTGTGTTAGAAAATGAGGTTCCAAAATCTGAATTTGTAAAAGAAAAGAAAAATTTTCTCTCTTTCGATGATTTTCAAAGTGATGTCATCTCTTCATTTTACCAATACAATGGAGATAAAAGTGTTAGAGATTGGTATAGAATAGAGTATAAAAACCATAAAAACTGGCCTCGTAACCCCGATCAATCTTACAAGAATAAAGGATGGTCAACATGGCCAGAATTAGTGGGAAGAGAAAAGAAAGAATTTTTAGATTTCGATGATTTTGTTACAGACGTGAGGTCTTTCTATCCTGGAGAAGGTGATGTCAAAGCTTGGTATCAGATAGTATATAAAGAACATAAGAATTGGCCCGCTGGTCCTTCAACTATCTATAAAGATAAGGGTTGGGTTGGGTGGTCTGAATTGGTAGATAGAGAAAATTTTCTAAAAAAAGAATTCCTCCCTTTTGAGGATTTTCAAAATGAAGTTAGAAGACTTTATCCTGGAACAGTGAATGTTCAAAAATGGTATTCCACGGAGTATAAAAATCATAAGAATTGGCCCTCACACCCTTCTGTAACATATAAAGATAAAGGATGGATAGACTGGTCAGAATTAGCAGGCAACGAGAATCGTCTTAAAAAAGAATTTCTATCTTATGAAGATTTTCAGAATGAAGTCAAATCTTTATATGAACAACATGGTGGTGAAAAAAGTATTAGAGATTGGTATAAAATAGAATATAAAAATCATAAGAACTGGCCGTCTAATCCCGACAATATGTACAAAGACAAAGGATGGAATAATTGGTCTTCACTAGTGAATTAGTGAACTTTATGTAGGTATTTGTTTACTCAACTCAAGAAGATTATTTCGGGTATTATTTCCTTGATTTGCCAATTCTGAAAGCCATGCTACGAGTTCACAGACTTAGAAGCTATATTTTGCAATGGATTTCAGGACATCATATAGGTGTTCAGAACTTTTGTGTAAATGTTATAGTGAAAGCATGCAAAAAATGCGTTTTACAATTGAAATAAGTGCATCCAAGGAAAAGGTGTGGGAGGTGCTTTGGAGCGATAAAACATTTCGTGATTGGGCAAGTATCATTGATGAAAGTTCCTATATGGTGGGCGAGATGAAAGAGGGCAATGAGGTTCAATTTATTTCATCCGTGTCTGGCTATGGTGTAACAAGTTTGGTTGAGAAACTGAAGCTTTATGAGCTTGTTGTACTCAGACAAATTGTAGACACGAAGGAACATGGAACGGGGGAACGGAAGAAAGAGTGGGCTGATGGAACTGAAAGCTATCATCTTACAGGGAATGATACCATTACAACTTTGACAACAGAACTTGATGTACCGAAGGAGCAGATAGAAACATTTCAAGTTAGGTTGCCTAAAGCATTGCAACGAATAAAGGAACTGACGGAAAGTATGTAAAATTAATCCTCTTTGAGTTAAAAGTTCTGAAAGCCAACCAGAGAGGTCACAAAATTCATGAAGTTGACTCTTTATAAATTTAATTGTAATATCATTCTCAGAATTTAAAGGGGAAAACTCTAGGAGATAGTTATGGCAGAAGAAAAGGAATCCCTTAGTCCTGAGGCTCGTACTCTGGAAATCCTGAGAGGGATACTCCGCCAGCTTTTGATCATCGATTGGACCGAGAATCGTGTCCAACCAACGATGATCAGGCAGGGGGAGGACTTCAAGTTCGCTCAAGGTCTTGTGCCGAACCTCACCTTGACTCGGGAGGAGTTCAACAAGGTAGTGCTGCCGATCTTGGAAGAGGCAGCACGAGTGACTGAACGCTGTAAGGATGTTCTTCCCATTGGTGTGCAGATCATCCGGAAGACAGTCACTCGTGATCCGGACACAAAAGAACCCTTGACGAGCACTGAACGTACTAGGTCGAGTGGTGTCTATGCCGGGAAGCGTTCAAAGGATGCCTTTGGCCAGGAGAAAGAAGAGGATGAGGATAAGGAAGAGTAAGTTCTGAATTAAGTTCGAGTTCTAATGCCCACAATGAAGTGGGTGTTTTCTTTTTACAAATACATCTCAATCTTCTGCTTGTGCTGTTCGTAGGTTTCTGATGTATGAATTCTTCCCCAATCATCGTGGAAATAAAAGATTGCTTTGGTGTTTGCTGGATTGAGTGCTGCGTCGATCGAGGCAGGACCGGGATTTGAAATAGCGGAAGGGGGAAGGCCTTTATTTTTATACGTATTAAACGGTGAATCAATATATTTGTCTTCTGATTTCACTCGGGGCCACCATAATTCTTCATTACCTTTTGCGTACTGCAGTGTTGCATCCATATCAAGTGACATGCCGCGGAATAGGCGATTCCAAATAACACCAGAGACTAATTTTTTATCATTCTTTCCGGCCTCACGTTCGATGATCGAGGCAATTTTAATTGCCGTTTCGGTATTGATGATATTTTGTTTGAGTTCTTGGTGTTTTTGGATAACCTGTTTGTTAAATGTTTCGCTGATCTTTTGACTGACATCTGCTGCTTTTGCACCGACCGGCACAATGTAGGTGTCCGGATAATAATATCCTTCACTGCTGTTCATGGCGATCGTATGCGTGTTTAATAATTTATTTCGCTCTGCATCAGACCATCCCAGCGTTTTAGCAAATCGATCTGCCACTTCTTCACGGCGCATGCCGGGAGTGATCTTTATATAGCGGCCATAGGGATTGGCCAGGTTTTGATATATTTCGCCAATGCTTAAACCAAATGAGGATTTCATGTGGAGGACATAAAAAGATCCGCCTGCAAGGGTAAGTAGCCCAACCAATGACAAAACAGAAAGCCAAACTTTGCTTTTTGAATTGCGGCGTCTATATACTTTCTTGGTCTCTTTTTTCACCTCTTCAGTATATCAAAAAATCTGCCATAAGCAGATTTCTTCAATTTACATACCGAGATGATCGAGGTATCCCTTACCTTTTTCTTTAATACTCTGACCCTTTCCCTCCCAGGAATCTAGTTTATTAAGCATACTTTGTTTTTCAGTCATGAGTTCTTTAACTCTATTCATATGTTCCTGCTTTTCAGGTCCTGATGAACTCTCAGCTTTCATACGATGATGTTCAATTTCCGCTTCAATTGCGTTGGCATGTTCATGTGTTGGGTCCTGATTGTTTTGTGTTTCCATATTTTTAAAATGCGTTATACTAGTAACAGGATATTCGACGGTATGCGCTAACCTTTATTACTTTATTGTTACCAAATTGCGCTTACTGCGTCTTATCTTATATATTAATTAATGTTTTTTTATGCGAAATGTACTCATCATTACTGTCGTGATCGTATTATTAGGAGGAGTTGGTTTTACCATTTGGAATACCATGCAGCGTGATCCTTCAGAAGTCCAAAATCCTCAAGGATCTACAACACCAAATACCACAACCCAAACCGATGAAACACTTGATGCTGATGCATCTGCATATATTAGGGCGAACATTTCAAAATTATCAACTGAGCCGGAAGTATTGGGAGGAACTTTTTATGTCACAAACGTAGTAGCTGCAAGCGGCCGAGGAGTAGTTGGATATGAAGACGGTCACAATGCATACACCGCTGATTTCACCTATGAGCGCAATGCTCAAGGTTCAGTAAACATTACCTCATTTACCGTTCGAAGATAGCTTTTAATGTAAATTATTCGCTTTGGCGGATTTTAACTGAGAATGCTGGATCATCCGCGTATTTAAGTGCGCGCTCATTGATGAGGAATTTCTCACGGGCTTGCTCAAAAGGCAGGTCTGTATCAAGCAGTCCGAGTTTATAAGCAAGTTTATCTGAATCAGCAGGCATGATCAGTGCAAGACTGAGTGGAATACGCTTGGGGCTGATCGTATTAACATGGCTCGCAATATTCGTTGTGCAGTTATTGATTGCTGAATTATAAAACTCGGGAGTATCCTTAAGCTCATTAACCCGAGCAATAATATCGAGAAATAATGCCTGAGTTTTTTCTTTGGTTGTTTTTACCGGATATACATACACAAGGTCTTTTCGATAATTTGAACGAAGTTTTACTGCATCGCGCTCATCTGCGAGCACATACATAATTTCATAATTGTTAAATAATCCTTTGAGTGGGGAAAATGATTCACCAACTTCTTTGCGTATCTCAACAGACACCGCTAGAAAGCTGTCACCTTCAAATTCAAAGCTCAAAAATGTATGCGCAGCACCAGCAAATCCAGAAAACGGCTCTACAATATATGATACGCCCTTTATTTTATTGAGATCAAATGTTTTGTCGTAATAATTGGTTGTATAAGTACTTGTTGAGGTGTAACTGAAATTGCGGATGTTCTTTACCGTAATGAGATTATCTTTGATCTGGGCATACGGCAAGACAACTTGATCAGCATTCCATCCACGGCTATTTGAGGGTTCTGTAAATATAATGAGGAAAATAATAACTATACAAACGAGCCCAGCCACAATAAGCAGGGGATAGAGGACAAATCTCTTGAGGATTCTCAACATTCATTAATTCTACCATAATAAAAACACTCTGAACTGTTGTTCAAAGTGTTTTTACTTGGTGCTATCTATCGTCGTGCGCGACTTCGTCGTCCGCCCTTTCGTCCTGCTTCTCGTGCCTCTTCGGATGTAAATTCATGTGCAGTGCCTTTCTCGTGTGCAGCCTTTCCGCCACGCCGCGCAATTTCTCGCTGCTTTTCGGGATTCATACTTGCGAATCCTCGTCTACTTGTTGCCATACATGTTTTATGTTGGTCAATAATACCGACCTACTCTTATGGAGACGAACGCCTAAGAAAATATTACAACATATTTTTACGATTGAATTAAAACTCTGCGTTGTCAATATCCATGATGCTACCGTGTGACTGAAATTTTTTCACTTAACTCTGCATCAAGTGCTTCAATCGTAATTCTTTTTGTTGTTGCATCCTGTGAAATTGAATATTTTGTAGAATAATCTGATGCGCTGGTAAATAAACCAGTGCTTGGATCAATTGGTAGCTCACCTAAATATGTTGGAACAATACAAGAACGCAGATCTGCACCGGCTGATTCAATATTTGTCGCTGCTGCTGGCAGTGTTGCAACACTTGCGCACTTAAAAATACCTTTATTGTCAGCCATATTTTGATTAATAGCGTTTAAAATACTGTTAATATTGCTTAATCGCTGAGAATTGCGTGCCTGAGCAAACTGCCTGCCGGGATTTATTGCCACGAGCACCACTGTAGCCAAAATAGCGATCAAACTGATGACAATCAAAATTTCTATCAATGTAAACCCTCGATTATTTTTTCTCTTCATATTTAAATTATTAATTAATATCTGTATTATCTTGATCTAAGTTCAAAAATAATTAAAAAAATAATAATTCTTTTATAAACAGGGAGAATTAGATGCAGGTAATCCTTTATGTGCCATATCCAATTGATATTCATGCTCACATGACTCACGATCAAGCTGCTGTTGAATTGTTTTTTCTGTGGTTTTCAACGAATATTCTGCCCGCATGCTATCTGTCGCAAGTATTGTGATAAGAAATGAGAGATACGCAGACATTAATACTACGGTTATAAGGGCCATAAAGCCTTTTTGCTGGGTGTTTTGCTTAATTGGGGACATAGATGAGGGTAAATACATGATTTTTGATACTAAATGATACTTCTGTCTTCATTCTGCCGCCAGGCAGCGATGCATGGGCTACTTTAGGATCTACAATTTCAAACTCAGGGGTCGATGATGGAATAACAGCTGACTTACCATTGGCCAGGTCTATATATATAGTTTGCAGTATATAGTTGCCGTACTCTTCTATGTGGGCAGTATCTGCATATGTTTTGATAATTGTTGAAAATGAAAACAGACTCACTGATGTGGTCGTAATGATTGCCGAGAAAATCGCCATGTAAATAACGAGCTCAAGCAGACTAAATCCCGTAGAGTATGTTTTCTTCATAATCGAGGTTAAATATTTTTTGTCCCAATAATTGTGTACTTTGGATGAATGGCTTTGTTGAGCTTGCTGCATCAATACGTAGTATTTTTGAAGGATTGGTATTGAGCAGGGCATACACACGCGGACCTCTGGCTTTTATTGATATAATCGTTTCACCGATTGATAGAGAGCCTAGGATCTTTGGACTTAGTGGATCTGCGACATCAACCATAATAAACTCGGGATTTGCCATACTCTTGGCTTTTGTTCGCCCAACAAACAATGTTGAACCAAGCAAATAAATAGTTTGAGTATCTTCACTGCCGGGCAGCTCGACCATTGAAACAATTTTAATATTTTGTGGGTTAGATATATCGAGGATGATTACATCTTTGATATTTCCTGATGTACCAAGATACGCATAGGAGCCATTAACAATAATATGATTGATATTATGATTAACCTCCAAATACCCGAGCCATTGCGGCGACCCTCTATTCGTCACATCAAATATTTGGAACTCACGGCCGGCTGTGCGATGCGTACCAATATAGAGTTTATTGTCGTAGTACATTAAACTCCTGCCACCAGGAAATGAGCCGGTGATCGTCGGTAGGGATTGCTTTGCGATAATTACTGGAGACTTTGGGTCAGCGATGTCAATGATTGTGAGCTGATGTGTTGAGGTTGATACAGCAGTAAAAACAGTATCGCCAATTGCATCAATATCAGCAATTGGATCAGTGAAATCAATTGAAGATATGTGGCCCTGATTTTCATCCATAATTAAAAAAGAATGTGATGAAGTAGAACTCACAGCCGCATATGATTTCTTGTTGAGTATATCGAGGACTGCTGATTGAGTGTGTACATGTGTTGATAGAAGAACCTGATCAGAGGTTGTTGAATATATTCCATCACAGTCACCGCCAACTTTTTTTGTATGATCAACATCAGTCCGTATTGTTGATAAAAAGGCAGAGCGTTCTCGTGCGCCAGTTCGCCATACTGTTTTAGCAGAAATATTTTTTCGACAGGGTGAAATATATTCAACAATATATCCGGGTGACTCTTCTTCAATAATTTGCAGGGTTTTATATAGTGCATGGCGGTAATGTTCAATCCCGGTCATATCCGCTGAGCTGTATAATGATCCGGCTGCGACACCCCCAACAACGATACTGAAAAGTGCAATCGCTATACAGAGTTCAATAAGAATACTTCCACGATTTATTCTTGAGGATTTCATGGATGTAATTTCTGGCTGATACTATATATAGGAGTGATCATTGCCAGGGATATAAATCCGACAATGAGCCCCATGGTGATCATGAGCAACGGTTCGAGAATATGAGATAGTTTTTTAATAATACTTTCGGTCTGCTGCTCGTACATGTCTGATAAAATAATGCAGGTTTCAGAAAGTGTGCCGGTGGTTTCAGCGATCGCAATAAGTTGATTAGCTGTGGCGGGCACAAGTATTGGATACTTATGGAGTGTTTTAGAAATAAGCACGCCGCGCTCAACCTGTTCTTCTAGGTCTGTGATCATTTCCTTGAAACAGATATTGTATGCCACTGCTTTGCTTGTACTGATAGCATGTTTAATATCTGAACCGCTGCCATACATATAGCCCAGCGCCCGCAGGATATGGAATAATTCATACATGATAATAATTCTGCCAAGCAGGGGGATATTTAATATTCCGGCATGGATTGCTCGTTTAAATTTCGGATATTTTTTTAGACATTGGTAATAAATAATACTTCCAACGAT
>JALYRQ010000008.1 GCA_030855125.1 bacterium
TTTTGCCTTCATCAGCAGTCTATCCACGACGAAGCCGGCGGCTGAGGCGAAGCGCATCATCAACGAGGGCATCGCCATCGGCACCCGAGGGCAAGTTGATACGGAGGAGAGTGGCTGGAAGATCACGAAGAAGCCTCTGACGGCCTACCCCGCCTTCGATAAGGAGACCGGCGAGCCATTCTGGGTCGCCGAGGCCGTGATCAAAGTCCCGGTCAAATCCTGGTCACCGCCGCTCAACCTGAGGAAGATGTATACACCGTATGCGGGAAAACTCGCACAACAGTGCCTGCCTCCCGGCCATGAGTACCAGTTCCACATCGATGTCGCGGAGGAAGACAAGACTGTGCATCGTGGGAAGCGCCGGCTCAACGGCAACTCTGACTGGGTCATCCCAGTACCGCTGCCGCCGCGCGAGGAGATCCCGTCGGTAATCAAGGGCATCAAACCCGAGACCTACGAGTTCTACTCGATCTTCCGAGAAGCCACGTTCGTCGTCAAGATAATCGTAGCAAAAAAGGAGCCCCTGCCAACGACCCTGCCGGAAAAGTGAGTACAGTTCTTTAACCAAACACCGAACGAGGTGCCCGCAGCAATGCAGGCACCTCGTTTTTGATTGTCTATTTTTTTATCTTTCTTATTTCTTACTTCTTTCTTCGAAAGCTAGTTAAATCCGTTATCTATGATCGAAGGTTTTGGAATAGGTTGTCCATCAACACCTTTATTTCCCCCGACACTGGTAATGGTGTTGAAGATAAATCCCATGATCGCGAATGCCGCGAACATAATTGACATTCCGATCACTCCCCAGAGCATATGCTGTTTACCTTTTGATCGGGCAGTTTCATTACCACCGTTCCAAATTGAGACGACCGCGCCCCACAAAAAGAGGATGAGTGCCAGTACGAACAGAAGTGCAACTACCGGTTCGACAATATTATCGATCAGTCTGATCTTAACATCATCCCAACCTCCATCCCCGACCGCGGCTAAAACCTGCATAGATAATTGTGTTTAGAGACTTGGAGGGATAACGACAGGAATTTCATTGGTTTGAAGTCCTCCAGAATCAAGCCCTAACACTTCAATAAGGAGTCGAGCCAATCCCCAAACAGCCAAGATTGCTGCAATTGCAACAACAGACCAGACAATTCGGCCGACTGCTTTGTTTCGATCGATCTCACCTTCAGCAAGGATGTAGCGGATAACGCCGTAAATAAATACAATGACCGCAACAGCCAACATCAAAGGAATGATGAGGTTGATGGTGTTTGTAATAGATACGACTGACTGATTCAGCTGGGTTGTGTTAACCTGAGCGGACACAAGGGCTGGGACCGCGATAACTCCGAGGACCAACATTGATAATATAATCTTTTTCATGTGACTAAACTATTAATAATAATTGCTTTTATAATTCGCTTCCTTAATTATTGCTGAACTGAGGCTAAAAAGCAACTCAGCTGTGGATATCTCTGCTATATACAGCCATCTACGCGGTCACACGTTCCAAACCCGCCACCCGGTTTATTACAGCGTGCCCCATGGTTGTAGTCTCCTGCGCACAATGGAAGTGAACCACCCCCAACACTTCCACCGCCTGATCCTCCTCCCCCTGTTGGATTATATGGCATTGGTCCGCGTGGGAAGAATGAATTTTTTAAGAACAAGGCAAGGCTCCAGATTGAAAGCATAACTGCTATAGCAACAACACTATATACAATATATAGTCTCGCCTCCTTAATCTTTTCGGCACTACCACTCGCAATATATTTGATCACCCCGATCATGAATCCAAGAAGTGCAATCCCAAACAATAACGGTATAACAAGATTGATCAGATTAATCAGCTCAATAATAAGCCCTTTTAGATCCTCAGCGGCAAATGTCGAATATGGTGTAAGAGCTAGCCCAAGTCCTATTAATTTTTTCATATTATTATTCATTATTATTTGACGTTACAAATACTTACACCACCATCAGCTGCCGTAACACTCTGAACTGTTTTGAAAATAATTCGGGTAATCACCGAAGCGCCGAGAATAATTGCCATACCGATAATGGTCGTATAAAACGTACGCTTTGCCGCTTCAATCTTTGTGACATTTCCCTGGGCCATGACAAACAAGAATCCTGACCAGATAATAAAGATGACTCCAACAACTGCGGCCAATTCGGCAATAATTGTAAGAATCGCACCCACCAATTCGCAGACATCTTTGTATTTGGCTGGGTTTTCAAGGGGAACACTTTCAGCTCCGCCGGTAGCTGGGGGGACTGTCTCAGCCGCGCCACTTTCTACAGGCACTGATTCTGCTCCCTCGCCAAAAACCAAATAAGTCTGAGCAAACAACGCTGCGCTTCCACAAATAACCAAAACAAAAAACATAAGCAAGACTTTGTGTGATGTATATTTTGATGCGGTAGACATATAGTTACTTTAAAAAATCATTAAACCCTTGTCCGGTAATAGCGATATATATAGCTTCAACCAAAAGCCAGGCCAGCAATATCGTAATAAATCCAATAATAACTTTCCACGCCACGCCTTTTGCATATTGAATTTTGGAGACATTTCCAACCGCAGTAAGCAGCACAACTCCAACCCAGGTTAATACGATCATAGTAGCAGGAATGGAAAGAATAATGATCGCCCGGATAATGTTCTGGATCATTTGAATGAGATGCCCAAAATTACATGTATCATTAGTAGTTTTACTTGGTTCACTTTTTATCAAATATTTTTGAGTTAATTCCTCAAGGGTCATCTTTTTTTGATGGCCAACACGATTCCCTTGTACACTCACATCTATGTATTGACCGCTTTTAAGAGCAACAAAGGCATTATTTGCCGCCATTATATCCGGACCTGTATACGTTGCTCCTCCTGAAGTTACTGTCTGCCCATCAGCACTATATGTTGATGACGGATTTATAGTCATCACATCACCTGAAAAAGTATACTGGTCGAGACTAGTGCCTCTTTTATATAATACATAAAAAACCTCTCTGTTTGATGGACTGTTAAATTCTTGTAATGCCTTTTTTCTGGCTTCTTCATGGGATGCTGCTTCGTTTTTAAGATATTCTTGGTCTACACCATCGCACGGAATAATATTAAAGAAACCTGTCTCAACAGCCTGTGTTGTCTGCGGCACTCCTACCGCAGTAATGATTATTGTGAGTGCGAAAATTGTAGCTGTAATTTTTTTCATTTTCCTAGAATATTTTGGATCTTATTGTGAGCATCTGATAATGCATTTTCAACCGGCATTCGGCCGTTAGTGACATTCTCGATCATGTCATTGAAAATCGTTCGCGTTCGAATATAGTCAGGATCAAGCCAGCCTTTTGACCACAGTGCAGAAATTGAAAAAACATACCCCGCTGAATCATTTGCCACAATGCCGAGTGAATCACGGCGGACCGATGGCAATTTACTAAGCTGTGACCACAGGGTTAACGCATCTTTGCTGGTGAGCAGTGAAACAATCGAGCTCGCATATTGAATATTAGGAGAGGTTGCGCTCAGTGACATTCCATACATCCGGCCATACGTCGAATTGACTAGTCCTAATCGTGGATCGGCCTGAGGTACGGTGGTCACTCCCCAATTTAAGTTTGGATTTCGCTGTCGGATAAGTTCTGCTTCACTGGCAAATCCAAAATAAATACCCAGGCGATTACTGGTAAAATAGACGGTTGAATTCGGCAATGACTTATTCCAGCTGTAAACTTCTTTAACCGGATTTGCAAACTCTGTATAAAAACGCAAGGCACCGGCTGTTGGCGGTAATTGCTGGTTGGTTGGATTATTGGTGAGGACACTTTCAACACCAACATTCCCTATTGCGGTTACTGAATTCCCTGTTTGGAACATCAAAAGACTAAGAATTTCTTTTGCATGAGAAATATTTTTTGCTTCGCCAAGAGCTACTGCACTTTTTGTAATATTTGTAGCGGCATCACGATCAGTTAACTTTGAACTCAAACTTAAAAATTCATTCCACTGTTTTGGCGGTGATGAGATACCAGCATTCGTGAACATATCCCGATTCCAATACATAACCAATGGATCAACAGAAAATGGGAAAGCAGTAATACCCGCGGGGTCAAGGTATAATTCAGCCTGCTGAATAAAGGTGTCTTTAAAATCTTTTTGCGGATAGGCCCCGTATGGAATGGTACCAAGCTTCCCTCTGAACTTGAGGATCTGGTCCTGGCTCATAAGCAAAATATCCGGACCGCGGCGGGCTGCAATTGCTTCAAGGTAATCTTGATAGAGCGATTCTGGCCGCTTTTGGACGTACTGGAGTTTAATTTCTAACCCATTTGCCGTTAAGATCGCATTCAAAAACTCATCCATTGGAGTTTTCTCTAGTGTGCCCCAAATAACCAGCGAAGGAATATTTTCAGTACCACCTTTAAATGATGAAAAGACGATCACGCCGCCGACTGCAAATACTACGAAAATGCCCAATAATATTGTCTGGAATTTACTCATGTTGATTTAAAAACGAACCCATAATGATGATCTCCGGGATGAATGACCGATACTTGTATAAATCCATGTTTTGAAAATAGTTCTTGGGTTTTATCTTGAGACATTACATGTTCCGCTGCCGGCCCCATGCCGCCGTAGGATTCTGACCAGTCTATTACCAATACTTTGCCCCCTTTCTTTAAGATGCGTTTGAGCTCTGCTGCAAATTCATCTTTGTGCTCGATCTGAAATAAAAGATTTGAAACAATTGCTGCATCAACAAAATGAGCCTGCAGACGCGTGCCTCCCGGCTGCTCAACATCACCGTGAATTACTTCAACGTTCGCAAGCTTCTGAGCATGAGCAGCGTTTTTTAATCGTGATAAGAGATCCTGTTGTACATCGATTGCATAGACTTTGCCGCCGGGATTAACAAGTCGTGCAGTGGCAAGAGAGTAAAATCCAGAACCCGCACCAAAATCAGCAACGATCATACCCTCGTGTAAGCCGAGAGATTCTAAATTTTTTGCAGGGTCAGTAAAAGCCATTGCTCTATTATAGCAAGCTCAGGAGAAATAGTTATCAACATAATGATAAACACCCCCTAACCCCCTCTTGAAACAAGCGGGGGAAAACTATTATATCGCACTTAATCATTTCCCCTCTTTTCTTAAAGAGGGGTGGCTGTAAGCCGGTGTGTTTAGTTACAAACACACTGCACTCGCAATCGCGTCACCTTCGCGGAGTTTCATGATACGGACGCCTTGAGTCTGGCGGCCGAGTGATGGAATTTCTTTTGCATCAACACGGATGACTTGGCTTTTCTTAGAAATTGCAACGAGTTCGGTTTCATCATCAAATACAACCTTAGAAGCAATGACTGCGCCGGTTTTTGAAGTTACTTGAGCGGTCTTGATACCAGAACCAGCACGCTTTTGGACTTTGTATTCGCCGAGATCAGTTTTCTTGCCGTAACCGTTTGCCATCACAATAAGGAGTTCAGGATTTTTGTATTCTTTCTTTACCACATCAGCAGCAATAACAAAGTCTCCCTTATCAAGACTCATACCAGTCACACCCCCAGCGGCACGGCCCATTTCACGGACATCAGATTCTTTGAAGCGAATTGACTGGCCTTGTGAGGTAACCACGATAGTTTCATCATTCTTTTCTACAAATGAAGCAGAGATAAGCTGATCGCCTGGAGAAAGTTTAATGGCAATAATTCCTGAACGTCGGACATCATGGAAGCTTTCAGCAGCGACTTTCTTTGCAACACCATCTTTGGTCACCATCATCAATGAGAGGTCACCTTTGCGCATTTCTTTGGTCATTGGCAAAATTGAAGTAACTTTCTCAGATGCTTCAAGCGCCAAGAAGTTCATGATCGATTTACCCTTTGTTGCCCGGCGGCCTTCTGGAATTTCATACATCTTCATCTGATATGCCTTACCTTTATCGGTAAAGAACAAAAGATCGCTATGAGTATTGGTGGTCAGGATCTGAGTGACAAAATCTTCTTCTTTAGTATCGAGATCTACCACGCCAACTCCCCCGCGCTTTTGCTTGCGGTATTCTTCTGGGTCGGTGCGCTTGATGTATCCGCCAGCCGTGAGCACAAGTACTGATTCTTCATCTGGCACAAGGTCTTCAACAGAGAATGTCTTTGCAGCACCTTTGATCACCCGAGTCTTTCGCTCATCTGCATACTTTGTCCTGATCTCGCCAAGCTCGGTCTTTATAATAGTCAAAATACGCTTTGGATTAGCCAAAATATCTTTGAGTTCCTTAATCAATGCCTGAACTGCTTTTAATTCATCTTCAATTTTCTGTCGCTCAAGGCCGGCAAGTCGCTGCAATCGCATTTCCAAAATAGCAGTTGCCTGTCGATCAGAGAATTTAAACTCTTTCATCAAGTTTGCATGTGCAACAGGAGCATCTTTTGATTTCTTGATGAGTTTAATAATTTCATCAATATGATCAAGGGCTTTTTTCAAACCGATCAAAATGTGTTCGCGATCTTCTGCTTTTCGTAAATCGTATTCTGTCCGTCGACGAATAACGATCTGGCGGTGCTTCACGAACTCTTCGAGGATTGTGCGAAGTGAAAGTGTCTGCGGTACGCCTTCAACAAGAGCCACCACGTTTAAGTGGAATGTTTCTTCAAGCTGAGTGTGTTTATACAAATAGTTCAAAACATTCTGCGGATGCACGCCGGTTTTCAGATCGATCACCACCCGAATATCTTTGGTTGATTCATCACGCAAGCCTCGAATACCTTCCACTTTTTTGTCGCGCACGAGATCAGCAATCGTCATGATCATGTCTGCCTTGTTGACGCGGTAAGGAATAGAAGTAATAACGATCTGGAAGTTGCCAGATTTATTCTCTACAATTTCTGCCACACCGCGAGTAACAATGCCTCCCTTCCCTGAAGAATAGGCATGATGAATTTCTTTTTCATTGTAAATAATCCCGCCGGTTGGAAAATCAGGACCTTTAATAAACTGCAGGAGATCTTCGTTCGTAGCGTTCTTGTTTTCAATTAAGTGCAGGGTTGCATCCACCACTTCACCGAGGTTGTGCGGCGGAATATTGGTGGCCATACCAACGGCAATTCCAAGCGTACCGTTGAGCAGAAGGTTGGGCACAGCAGTTGGCAATACCACCGGCTCTTTTCGGGTATTTTCGTAGTTGGGTCGGAAATCAACGGTCTCTTTTTCGATATCGCGGAGCATCTCATTTGAAAGCCGACTCATTTTTGCTTCAGTGTATCGGTCTGCCGCGGCGCCGTCTCCGTCGATCGAACCAAAGTTTCCCTGACCAATCGCTAACGGGTAGCGCATAGTGAAATCCTGTACAAGCGTTACAAGAGCACCGTATGCAGCAGCTGTTCCGTGAGGGTGATAGTTACCGGTTACGTCTCCAATAATTTTTGCAGATTTTCGAGTTTTGCCGCCAGACGTGAGCCCCAACTCATACATAGTATAGAGAATACGGCGGTGCACCGGCTTCAATCCATCACGAACATCAGGAAGCGCACGGTCAGTAATAACCGACATAGCATAGTCGAGAAACGACTCGCGCATTTCGATCGTAATATTGCGATCTACAACGTTAATTCTGGTTTCTGGAGCTGGTGCATCAGCCTTTTTGGGATTCTTTTCTGCCATAATTTTCTTGCCTAAAGTACGAGGTATTGTAGCACTATTCCGGAAATTCTTCTACTGTATCACTGATCTCAACACCATCAGTATCATCAGGTTCTGAAGCATCAGCCTGTGGTACACCAAAGGTGGTAATACTATTTGCAGCTGGCTGTGAAGTGAAAGGATCAGCACGAGGTGCATCAGGAGAAAAAGCTTCAAACGCAGAGGCCTTTAAACTATTTTGTTCATCTACTTTGTTGTTAAGCTTTGCAAAACGCATTGGCAACGTTGTAACCCAGACCAACGCCATGACACCCACAATCAAAGCACTGACACCAACTGAGATGAGTTTACGATGATGCTCAGGTTTTTGTTTTATATTCTCGACAATTTTTCTCATGACTCTATTGTACCCTAATGTGTACCTTAATGACTAGCTTGTGGAAAGAATAATAATGTCAGTTTCTTTGCCTTCAAGGTCTTTCTTCTTGATCGTCAGCTTATCGATCGGTTTTACATCTTCCCCGCCTTCCTTGATAAATATTTTAAGTGCATCTTTTTCTCCACCATCGTAGCCCATCGGAATGATCGCTTTAGGCTCAAGCTTTACTGCGAGCTTATAGGCATCCTGAGCATTGAGTACTCCGTTGCCGCCAATTGGGACAAAAAGAAGGTCAAGTTCTTCAAGCGCCTGCTTTGCCTCAGCTGAGATGTCGAGATCACTGAGTCCTCCCAGGAAGCAGACATTCAAGCTGTCTAAATTGAATGTATATATAGTATTGTTTCGCTCCTCACCATCGTAATTAGACTTTGACGGGAAACCTTTAATAAAGACTCCTTTGATCTCATATTCGCCTGGGCCAGAAACGACAAAAGGCTGTTTTTCACCAAAACTAACTTGATCTGCACCGTTAAAATCGGGGTGTTGTACACTAATTAAACAAATATCTGCGCCAAACTTTGCTCCTTTTAAATTGGAATCCTTTGAAATCGGATTAACTGCAATAACCATATCTCCTAACTGAAATTTAAACTGCTGATTTCCGTGGTATGTGACGATCATAATGGGTATATTATAGCAGAAATTGAGGCAAAACCAAGAGAAAAAATGCAATCTTCCCCGCGGCTGCGCCGTCGACCCCTCTTATAAATAAGAGGGGTACAGTATTATATGAATCTAAGTTTCCCTCTTGTTTATAAGAGGGATTAAGGGAGATTGATACATTCTTGAATTATTTTAATAACTTTTGTTACATCAAAATCAATTTCACTATTCCAAAATCGCACCACTTTGAAACCCTGCGCTTCTAAATAACAGGTTCGCTCTAGGTCATACTCTTCATTTTCACCATGCTGGCTTCCGTCAATTTCAATAATTAATCTCTTGTGCGGGCAGTAAAAGTCAACAATATATGAACCGATGCTATGTTGACGTAAAAATTTTAGGCCAAGTTTTTTAGTTCTTAAATATTTCCATAGTACACTTTCTTGAAGAGTTGCATTATTTCTTAAATCTCTTCTTCTCTCTTTTAATTTCCTATTATTATGTATAAATCTATCCTCCATCACTGAAGAATACTCAGTGCATATAAAATAAAACTCAAGACGGGGGTTCCCCTCTTATTTATAAGAGGGGTCGCTCTGCTTAGCAGGCGGGGGAGATTGCTCTTCTCTTCCCTTTACAACTCCCCTCTTTTCATATATAGTGCTTCATTATTTATTAGTAACCCCCGATAAGTAATCCCTGGCGAGCGGACGTTATGATAGTGGCCAGACCCTTATCGGATTTTATGTTTTATGGATACAGATGTAAAAGATGCAGTTACAGAACCTGTTACTTCGGAAAATACCGAGGATACAAAATCTGAACTTAAGCCAAAGCGGGAGACCGTGATGTCAAAAGTGCTCAATGAGAGTGCTACCCCGCCATCAGTGGCTGATTTAGTCGAAGGACCTGTTATTGGTATCGAAAAGAGTGCGATCTATATTGATCTCCACCCATACGGTACCGGTATTATCTACGGCCGCGAATTTATTGCAGCCCGCGATATCATCAAGAAAATTGGTCTTGGTGACAATGTCAGCGCAAAAGTTGTCGACGTGAGCAACGAAGACGGCTACATCGAGCTTTCTCTTAAAGAAGCAAAGCAAGCGATCATCTGGGGCGAAGCTCAGGATGCCATTCGCGACAAAAAGATTTTCGAACTTCCTGTTATCGAAGCAAACAAGGGAGGTCTTATTTTGAACTGGCAGGGCATTCAGGGATTCTTGCCTGCTTCCCAGCTCAAAGCGGAGCACTACCCTCGTGTTGCTGACGGAGACAAAGATCGCATTCTCGAAGAATTGAGAAAACTTGTTTCAACCAAAATTTCAGTAAGTATTATTTCTGCACTTCCAAAAGAAGGAAAACTTATCTTCTCAGAAAAGAACTTGGAGCAGAAAGATAAAGAAAAGATCATCGGAAAATACAAAGTTCAGGATGATGTTGAAGGAGAAGTAACCGGTATTGTTGATTTCGGAGTCTTCGTGAAGATTGAAGAAGGTCTCGAAGGTCTTGTTCACATTTCAGAAATTGATTGGTCACTTGTTGAAGATCCAAAGCAGCTCTTCAAAGTTGGTCAAAAAGTGAAAGTAAAAATTATTGAGATAAAAGACGGCAAAGTTTCTCTTTCAATCAAAGCGCTTAAGACCAACCCTTGGACTGAAGCTGCAAAGAAATATAAGAAAGATGATGTAGTCTCTGGTGTAATCATCAAATACAACAAGCACGGCGCGCTTGCTTCTGTTGAAGAAGGTATTGCCGGCCTTGTGCACATCTCAGAATTTGGAGGAGAAGACAAACTCCGCACAGCCCTCGAACTTGGCAAAAGTTACAAATTCAAGATCACCCTCTTTGATCCAAAAGAACAAAAGATGGCCCTCTCATTCGGTGAAGGCAACAAAAAATAGAAGTAGAAATAAAAATGATGAAAAAGAAAAGGGACCCGCAGGGGTCCTTTTTTGATATCAAACTGCTGCACCTTCACGACTGGCGCTGATCGGCCATAGCCTTTGCTGCCGAGAGCTGGAGAGAAGCTCGAGCATCAGAGCTCTCGAGAATCCGCCTTGCTTCTTGAGCAGAACGCTCCACTTCCTTGTCGTGATGTGATCCTTTCACGACTTCGAGCTGTGGATCGGGCATGAGATACTCCTTTCTCTTTTTCCTACCTGAAGAGTAACATTCCGCTATGAAAAATCAAGTTATTGATTAAATCTCTCCATCGCTCGCTCTTTGCCTTCGATGACGATCACTTCGATCGCCTCAACTGCTTCTTTAATTACTTTTTTGAGAATTTCAAATTCTGGTTTTTTGAACTCACCAATGATGTGTTTTTCGACCGCCGCTTCGCCGGAAGGTTTTTTCATTTTACCTGAAGGAGTTGTGGGTGAAATGCCAACACGCACCCGGATAAATTCCTGAGTTTTGAGTGCTTTTATAATTGATTCTAATCCCCTGTGCCCGCCAGCGCTTCGGTTAAAAGAAATTTTAATTTTTCCAAGCGGTACATCGAGATCATCGTAGACAACAATGAGATTGTTTGCCTTTTTTACACTCGTAATAAGCGGTGCGAGGCTTGCACCAGAACGATTCATATAATTATTTGGCTCAACAAGCTGGATTTTCTCATCACCAATTGTTCCTGAAGCAATTAATGCTTTTATTTTTGGTGTATCTTTAAATTCAGTGAACAAAAACTTTTTTGCGAGCACTTCAAGCACCATACGGCCTGTATTATGGCGCGTGTGTTTATATTCGTCTCCTGGATTCCCGAGTCCTGCAATGATATATGACATATAAAATGTGTTTTTATAATTGTGTCATACTATTCTCTCTTGTGTCAAACGCATTGCTGTACTAAAATTACTCTAATCATTTTATTTTTTCGTAGTTCTTATATTATTTATGGATCAACATTTAGAAAATACTCAAGATTACAAACCTGAATTTTCTGATGTAGAAAAAACTCAGTCTCCTGATCCACAACCTATCGAACCACAAGAAAACCCGCCTGCGCCGGCAGGAAAGAAAGAAAACTTCTGGGGAGAAATTATTCGGTTTACTATTTTTGCACTCATCATCGTTTTGCCTATTAGACTTTTCATCGCCCAGCCATTTATTGTCAGCGGTGCTTCAATGGACCCAACCTTTGAAACCGGTGAATATCTCATCGTCGATCAATTAAGCTACCGGCTTGGCAATCCTGAGCGTGGCGAAGTGATCATCTTCAAATATCCAAAGGATGAATCAAAATATTTCATCAAACGTGTTATCGGCCTTCCCGGCGAGACCATTGAGCTTGAAGGAACCCTGGTTACAATCAAAAACAAACAATACCCTGAAGGATTAAAGCTCGCAGAACCCTACATCACCGACAATAATGAAAAAGAAGAGTACATGACGGTGACGTTAAAAGAAGGTCAATACTTTGTGATGGGAGATAATCGGCGCCAGAGTTCAGATTCTCGCGCCTGGGGTACCCTTTCGCGGAATCTGATAGTCGGTACACCCTTTGTCAGATTATTCCCGCTCAATAAAGTAAGTGTGTATCCAGGAGAGTTAACAAATTAATATCAATGAAAAAACAATTGCGTGAGAAAGGCTCTACATCGCACGAATACTGGATATATCCAAGCTCGCATACATTGTTAGAAATCGCACTCTACTACGGATTTACCCCGATTAGCCCAATTCATACCGAAAAGACAGAAAAATTAGAAGAAATCCCCCTCTACTCAGAAGAAATTGTATCAGTATTGAAAAATCATTTTGCTAAAGGCATGTCTCAGTTGCCGCTTACGCTCGTGCGCGAGCGTAAGCTTGAGAAAAAAGATACTTCGAAACGCTTTGAATGCTGCCTCGATGTTGTTGGCACGTCACGCAGTATCGCTGATGCCCTCACCATCAAAACTGCCTATGAAATGATTCGCGAGGAATATGGCAATAATGTTTTTATTGAAATTAATAGTATCGGTGATAAAGAGTCGTTGGCCCGTTTCAACCGTGAATTAACCAACTATTTCCGCAAAAATATTACCGAGCTCGATCCTGAATGCCGCCAAGCCTTGAAAAAAAGTGCCTTCGCCGCAATTGCCTGCCAGCATGAAAAATGCCAAGAAATCAAACGCAGTGCTCCTCATCCAATGAGTTATCTTTCTGAAGTCTCACGCAGTCACTTCAAGGAAGTCTTGGAGCATTTGGAAATGGCCGAACTTCCCTACACTATAAACACCAAGCTTGTGCAGTATCAGGATTTTGCTTCGCATACGCTCTTTAAAATCTTTGTTCAGGAAGAGGGCAACCCACAGCCAATGCTTGTAGCTTCCGGTGCACGCTGGGCAGGACTTGCTAAAAAGATCGGATTTAAGCGCGATGTTCAGGGTGTAACTGCGGTTATTTCTCTTAAAAAATCGGTTGAACCAAAAAGCTCAAAAAAGATCGCAAAGCCAAAGTGCTACTTTATCCAGATGGGCCAGGAAGCAAAAATGCGCAGTTTATCCCTTATTGAAACCCTCCGAAAGGCACATATCCCGGTTTATCACTCATTATCCAAAGATAAGCTCACCGCCCAGCTTTCTTCTGCCGAAAACCTCAAAGTGCCTTTTGTCCTTATTATGGGCCAGAAAGAAAGCATGGAAAACACTGTCTTAGTACGAGAAATGTACAATAGATCCCAGGAAACTATCCGAATCGATATGGTGGCAGACTACCTCAAAAAACTTATAAAATAGGCGCTTGCCAGGCCATACCTCATGTGATAAGGTATATCTCTATGATTAATATCGAGGTACAAAAGAACAATAACGAGAACGCCGTAAATCTCATAAAGCGCTTCACTAAGCGCGTTCAGGGAGCTGGCATTCTTAACCGTGTCCGTTCACTCCGATACGCAAAACGAGCTGAATCAAAGTATGTCCGCAAGAAACAGACCATGAAAGTCATCAAGCGCAAAGAAGCTCACCAGAAATTAGTAAAAATGGGCAAAGCTCCAGAATATAGCAGATAATGTTTGAGACATTTAGTATAACGAACAAAACTAAGGGTAAGCCCCCTCATTTACCGTTTGCGGAGATGAAGGAGCAAGTTATGGGCCAAGGCTATGAACTCAGCCTTGTTTTTATTTCGGAAGAAGAATCTCAAGAACTCAACCTCGCTCACCGAAAAAGAGATAAGCCGACAAATGTATTAAGTTTCCCGCTCGATAAAAATACTGGCGAGATATTTATTTGTCTGCCGTATGCAAAAAGCGAAGCACCTGAATTTGATCGCGATTACAAAAATTTTGTCGGTTTTTTGTTTATCCACGGACTCATGCATTTGAAAGGATACGACCATGGTAGTACAATGGAGTTTGAGGAAGCAAAAGTGCGTGAACAATTTGGAATCTAAATTCTGTTCTGCAACTGACTTTCACATATCACCAATAAATTAGTGGCACGCAATATTACAGTGGGAATAGATGTAGGCACGCACACCGTGAAGGTTGTGGTTGCTGAACTCGTGCGCAATAAAGAAAGAACTTTTCCGAAAATCATCGGTACCGGTGCGGCAGAAACAAAAGGTCTCCGCCATGGATATATCATGAGTCAGGCAGATGCTGCGCAAAGTATTTTACGAGCAGTTCGTCAGGCTGAAAAAACATCGGGCGTTCAGATCAAAAAAGCTTTTGTGTCTGTGGGAGGACTTGGTGTAAGCGGTATCGTTACCCAGAGCGCAGTTATTGTGTCTCGAGGTGACTCTGAAATTACAGACTTAGATGTGCAAAAAACCTTGGAAGCTTGCGAAAACGAGCTTCCCTCTTCATTTTCATTGAACCGAAAAGTTATTCACTCTGTTCCGATTTCATACAAAATCGATGGACGTGTGGTGCTTGGCCGGCCGCAGGGTATGAAAGGGATGAAACTTGAAGCGCGCACGCTCTTTGTCACCTGTCTTGAACAGCACTTGAATGACCTGATTCAGGTCCTTGCTGAAGTGGGCATCGAGGTAGAGGATGTGATGGCAGGGCCGCTTGCTGCAAGTCTTGTTGGCCTCACAAAAACTCAAAAGATCGCTGGATGTATTTTGGCCAATGTTGGTGCAGAAACTGTTTCAACCGTGGTATTTGAAAATAATATTCCAATATCGCTTGAAGTATTTCCCATCGGCTCTGTTGATATAACCCACGACATTGCACTTGGATTAAAAATCCCACTTGAGGAAGCTGAACTTTTGAAAATTGGTTCTGAACCTTCAACGCCGATCAACTACTCTCGAAAGAAATTAGAAGAAATTGTTGATGCACGACTTTCGGATATTTTTGAATTAGTTGAAAATCATTTGAAAAAGATTGGCCGCAATGGATTATTGCCTGCAGGAATTATAATGACCGGCGGCGGATCAGGCGCAACCAATATTGAAGATGTTGCTCGGGCAGCGCTGAAACTGCCAACCAAAGCTTCTGAAAATCAGTTTGATGCTGACACACGAGGATTCAAGAAATCTGTCTGGACCGTTGCGTACGGACTCTGCATCTTTGGATTTTCACAAGGTGATGAACCATCTGTCGGTATTAAAATTGCCCACAATACAAAAAATAAAATTCTCTCCTGGATCAAGCAGTTTTTACCATAAACTACAGCACACTAATCATGAGGCTGCAATTGTTTCCCTTTTCAAATGCAGTATAGTATTATTATCGTAATCTAAATCAAAGCCAGAATCATCATGCCACAAGTAAAACCAGAAGTTGAATCATTTGCACGTATAAAAGTTGTCGGTGTAGGAGGATCAGGAAAGAATGCCGTCAATCACATGGTCAATTCCCGTGTTAAGGGTGTTGAGTTTATCGCCGTTAATACTGATGCACAGGATCTTCATAACTCTTTAGCCAAGCGAAAGATTCACATTGGTAAGAACGTAACCCGTGGTCTTGGTGCTGGTATGAATCCAGAGCTCGGAAAGCGAGCAGCTGATGAAACGAAAGAAGAAATCCAGGAAGCACTCAAAGGCTCAGATATGGTATTCCTCGCCTGTGGTATGGGAGGTGGAACTGGAACCGGTGCTGCACCAGTTGTGGCAAAGGTAGCAAAAGAAATGGGAGCGCTTACTGTTGGTGTCGTAACCAAGCCATTCTTTTTTGAAGGTCAGCAGCGAATGCGATTTGCTGAACAAGGAATCGAAGAACTCAAGAAGTCAGTTGATGCAATTATCGTTATTCCTAACGACCGAATTTTAAATACAATTGCAAAAGATACCACAGCAAAAGAGGCCTTCATGATGTGTGATGAAATCCTTAAGCAAGCAGTTGAAGGAATTTCTGATCTCATCACGACTCCCGGAGTGATCAACGTGGACTTCGCCGACATCCGGGCAATTCTCGATAATGCCGGATCTGCACTTATGGGAATCGGTATTGCAAGCGGTGAGAAACGCGCAGAAGAAGGAGCAAAGAATGCAATCAATTCCCCTCTCCTCGATATTTCTATTCACGGAGCAAAGGGTGTGCTCTTCTCAATTGCAGGAGGTGATGATCTTACAATGTTTGAAATTCAGGATGCTGCTAAAGTTATTACCGAATCTGTAGATCCAAACGCAAAAATTATTTTCGGAACGGTGCGTGATGAAAAACTCAAGAAAGGTGATATTAAAGTTACCGTTATCGCCTCAGGATTCCCTGAGCGAGGACAAAAAAGTGTTTTCCATGAAGCCCCAGTAGAGCGACGCGAACCTGCTCCTCAGCAGCAGATGCCCGTTGAGCGTCCACCACAGCAGGAACGAGAACGTGGCCGCATTTATAATAGTGTTACTCCAAATCCAATTCAGCCTCCGATAAATCGTGAAATTCCGCGCGAACAGCCGCAACGTCCAATTGAAGAAAAGAAAGAAGATGATGGTGATGATTGGGGCGCAATTCCGGCATTCCTCCGACGATCTAAAATAAAATAAGAAAAACCGCTCGGCACTCTACAGTGCCAGCGGTCTAAACGGAAACAGCCACTCTTTTTACCGGCTGTTTTTCTTTGAGCTTATCAAAGTGGACTTCGATGGCTCTGATAGCTTGGGCCGCTACCTGATACTGATCGAGCGTGGTGGTATCGATCGTCAGATCGTATCTCCCTTGCTCGATCAAAGCGCTCAACGGATACTTATGGACGCAATACATCCTTACGGACAGGTCTTCTTCACGTTGACGAGTCTCGGTGATGACGTCGTCAAGAGTGATTTCTGGGCGATTCTTGCGCTCACGCTTGAGGATCCTGGAGTAGCGAACCTCATCCTTGCACATAAGGTAGATGGCAAAGAAGTGCCGATAACTCGCTAACCGCTCCCGACACAGCCAGGCCGTGATCCGGCCATCGAGCAGGAAATTCGAATGCCGTGCCGCATGACCCTGCGCGCTTGAATCGATCTCCCAGTCGATGCTGATGTCCTCACGAGCGATCCGCTCGAGCTCTTGAGATGACACACCACGCTTCGTAGCCAACGCCCGCTGAACATCTCCACCCGCGTGCCGGATGAGGCCAAAGCGGCGCACCAACCGATCCCGACCAAGATCGGTCTTACCTGTTCCAGGCGGACCATCGATACAGACGCCCATTGGCAAGATAACTTGAACCATAGGTCACCATCCTTGCTGGTATGAACTTGTCGCTCTCTACTCAAATTACTGGTATACACATGCGTTGTCAACCATTTTGATATATAAGTAAATTACTATATAATAAACGAACTATGACTTACGACTTAGCAATAATTGGAGCTGGACCTGCAGGGACTGCAGCGGGAGTATATGCCGCACGCAAGCGTCTTAAGACAGTCCTCATTACCAAAGATTTTGAAAACCAAAGTTTCGTTTCTGAAAATATTCAAAACTGGATTGGTACTGTTGAAATCCCCGGCGCACAACTGGCAAAGAACTTTAAAGCACATCTTGAAGCGTACAAAAGTGACATCTTGGAATTGAAAGAAAATCACTGGGTTAAGGATTTAAAAAAGACTGGAGACGAATTTGAAATTACTACAGATAAAGAAACATTTATAGCAAAAACAGTATTACTGACAGTAGGCAGTATCCGCCGCAAATTAGAAATTCCCGGTGCTGAAACATTTGATAATAAAGGCCTCACCTATTGCGCCACTTGTGATGGACCACTCTTTGCCGGCATGGATGTAGCAGTCATTGGCGGCGGTAACGCTGCATTTGAAACTGCCTTGCAGCTTTTAGCGTATTGCAAAAGTGTCACACTTCTCGTGCGCGGCGACACATTTCGAGCAGATCCAATTACCGTTGAGAAAACATTAAAGATGCCCGACATAAAAGCCATCGTCAATGTAGAATTTAAAGAAGTAACCGGAGACAAATTTGTAAATGGTTTTGTATACACTGACAAAAAAACAGGAGAAACAATTACCCTTCCCGTTAAAGGAATTTTTGTGGAAATTGGCTTGATCCCAAATACTGATTTTACTAAAGGGTTAGTCAACCTAGACTCACATGGCCACATTGTCACCGACCCCCGTACTCAACGCACTGATGTTGAAGGCGTCTGGGCCGCTGGCGATTGCACTGACGGCCTCTATCACCAAAACAACATCGCTGCGGGCGATGCTGTTAAGGCACTCGAAGATATTTATATGTATCTTCAGCTCAAGAAATAGTCAGACACGATTACTGATTGTCTGCACTTGGAATATTGGGATCTCCCGCTGATGGCAGTAAGTTTTCCTCTGGAACATTATCCTCTACTTGAGTACCGCTTGCAGTACTACTATCACTTTCAGAATCATCATCTTCATCAACGGCATCTGCTAATGTATCATTGGTTTGATCGTCGACATTCTCATCATTTACATCTTTTGGATTATTATCGTCCATATATTTAAAATTATTGTTGTGTTACTAAGTATACTCCAAGACGCTACACAAAAGAATGCCTTACAAAGAAAATCCGCTTCGATCCCTTTCAATGTATCTTTATTGACAATAGTTGAGTGAATAGTATAGTTAAGCAATAATTAAAATTGATACAATGCAAAAAATCAAAAGAATTGGAGTGTTATCTATGGGGAAAATTTTTTTAGTAGTATATGCACTTTTTGGATTAATAGCGGGGGCTCTTTTCACGCTCGTCGCGATCACAGGATTAAGTATGTCAGGTGGATCAGGGACAAGAGCTGGGATGCTATTTGGTATAGGTGCAATTATTTTAATTCCCATCATCTATGGAATACTCGGATTTATTTCAGGTGTAATTTTTGGAGCAATCTACAATATTGCAGCTCGATACGTTGGCGGTATTGAAATGGAAGTTGAAATTATGTCTACACACTCCACTTCTGCAGTTCCATCTCCATCAAACAATATCAGTAGCTAATTTATAATGTGTGACATAAATAGAATAATTTCCATTTATTCACTCTATATTTCTGTAATAGCTTTATGACAGTAATTAGCATAGTAAGAATCAGTAATCGTTTTACATAGCGATGGATCTTGTTTTTTAATAGCAACAGATGAAATACACTGTGATCTTAATAGAGGTTTAATATAATTGCATATTGAAGCATCTTTAAAGTGAGCTGCTACAAGGGAATAGCATGCCATGGTGTTATAGTCAGTAAATGGACCTCCATCCATTTTTGTATCACAAATTGTTTTATTAGGAGTAAAAGTTACTGCTCCTAAATAACAAGCGGCTTTACCACCGAAGTCTTGTAGATTCTCACAAATTGACTTATCAGTTCCTTTTATCGTAAATAGAGAATAGCACTCTCCTCGCATTTCATGTCTTTCATCTCCTTCAGAAATTCGATCGCAAATTGATATATCTTTTTTTTCTTTAGCAACCTGATGAAAACAATAACTTTTATCATTTGCATACTCACAAACTTCAGGATCAGCTATTTTAACAGCAACTTGTGTATAACAAAGATCAATATGATATTGCGGTGGATTCATATCACTTAATTCATAAAATAAAGGGAAAGACCATATCTTTGAACACTCTTGAGGATTATTCTTGGTCAGAGCAATCTTAGCAACCTCATCATCAACATTGGTATTGTAATCAAAATAGTGTGTCAGTATAAAAACAATATTAAAAATAATAATACAAAAGACGACTAGTGCTAGCAACTTTAATACTTTACTATTGATAATGAATTTTTTCATGCAAGTTGATCAGATACGTTGATTTCATTCTATTGTTTATAACCACCATAATACATTCAAGTATGATGTCAACTCTGTGAACCAGCAATCGAGTGAAACCAGGGTCAGGAGTCACTTTATTAAAACTTTAAGTATAGACCCTACCGGGAATCGGTCACGAGTATTTTTCTGCTGAAAAATCTCTCGACCCCGCCTCCTGCCGTTGCAGTCCGGCTTTCGATTTGTCAAAAAGTGATATTATCACTTTTTGACATCACAAAATTAGCTTTGCGAATTTTGTGACCCACCGGGGATGGAATTGGAATCAATTCATTAAAAATATAAAATTATTTCAAAATATATAAACAATAAACCCGCCATCCGACAGGTTTACTGTTGGGGCGGGATGATTCAATCAGGCGTGGGCACCTGGACGTAGGCTCTGTTGGATCTTCTGCCACATCCGAACGTCGGGTGGCTTGATGGATAGGTCGGCCATCCACTCCAAGAACTTAAGGTACTCGACCTGCATTTCTTCGGCAATCTGTTTCAGTTCATCTTCCTTGTCCCAGAGAAAGCCCCAATCGCTAATGTATGCTTCCATACAGTCTGTCATCGACAAACCCGTTTGCCTCGCATCTATAGCATCTTGCATCTCCTTCTGGAAGCTCAGGAGATGCTTCCCCATCCATGAGTGAACCTTGTTGGTCATCTCAGCCATTTCGAGAGGAGTGAGCATAATGATCTCCAAAAGAACGTGTGTTAGTACGGAGATGTGACAACCTTTGCCACATTTCTCCAAAAAACCAGTTTTATTTATATCATATGATAAAGAAAAGTCAATTCTGTGACCCTACGAGGATGGAATTGGAACCAAACCCCAGATTATTTAAAATTTTTTAGTATATAATTCACGAGTATTGAAACCAGGGTCAGGAGCCACTTTATTAAAACTTTAAGTATAGACCCTACCGGGAATCGGGTATCAGGGGTCAGGTACCTTTGATTTTATCTTTTATTTAAATTTATTTTGTGGTCACAAAAAAGCCGCTGCCCACGTTTCCATGGTAGCGGCTTGAACGAACTTTCACATCATGCGTTATTCTCCTGTTGTTTACGAGATGGAGAACTCAACCCGACAGTAACCCCCATGAAGTGTCCGAAGCAGGCTTTACTGCAATAAGGCACGTAATTGGGGTTCCTCTTTTTTGCCTGCTCATATTCCTCTTTTTTACGGAGGAATTTGTGCTCAGGCAAATGACAGTCGGGGTTTGAACACACGAGCTCAATCATCTCTGATGGTCGTCGTGAACGGATTAGCTCTTTGAGGTCAAGACCATGGGCCTCAACCACTTTCTTGAGAGTTCCATCAGGAACACCAAGATGAGCTGCGGCTGAACCGATGCCCTTAAACTCTTTCATCACTGCTGCCAATTTTTCCTTGTCGGCGAGTATCGGGCAGTTGTAGCGCTTTGCACGATTGTTAATGAGCCATGCGGGCGTTCGGTTGTCGATGTTAATGTTGTGTGAAGTGCACAAGAAGGACATATACTGGCGTGTCACATCCAACCCAAGCTTCAAACGGAAACTCTCCAGCGTTTCACCTTCTTCAAGGATCGCCTTACGGAGGGCCTCGACATCAACCTTGGAAGTTTCGGTTTCCTCTTGCCTCCTGTTGATACCAAGCGCCAGCCTTAGTTTCAACAAGATTGGGAGACCTATCCCAAGCTTCTCTCTCATCTCGCCATCATCCATCGTCTGCCAATTCGCCTGAATGAACTCCGAGGCAAACCGTTTACGAGCAGCCTTGACGGCTGACACCGTGCAGACGAGTTCAGCTGCGAGCTCGGCGTCTGTCTTATACACCATCTGTTCTCGCACTACTTGAGCTTGGCTCTCATCGAGCTGTTCAGAGACGGTTTCTCGCTCACCCTTCGGTCCAACCTTACGGGTAAGCCCAAACTCTCGCCGACGAACTGTGACAACCGACACAGGGACTTCAAGCTTTTCAGCCATCTGTCCGTCATTCATGACCTGCCAGTTTGCCTTGAGAAACTCCTCCTGAGCCTCGTCAAGCACAACTTTGGGCTCACCACCTTGTCCACGAGGATGGGCCAAGCCCAGCTTATAACGCTTCTGGCGAACAGTAAGGACGGAAAGCCCCAGCTTCTCAGCCATCGCTTCGTCGTCCATCGTCTGCCAGTTGGCTTGAATGAACTCGCCGTGAGCGGGGTTCGTGGGACGGCCTTTCGGCCGAATGAAACCAAGCTCCTTACGCTTTTGAGCGACGACGAGCTTATCAAGCCCGAGGTGAGCAGCCATCTCCCCATCGGTCATTTTCTCCCAGTTGTCGCTGATGAACTTCTCCTCATCGCTGAGCTTTCGCTCAATCTGCCGTTTGATTTTGGCAATCTCCTTGGGCTTCATGCCCTCCAGCTCAGCCAACCCCTTAATCAGGGCGAGCTGAGCAACAACTTTCATCGGAACGCCCGATGCAGATGCCAATTTGGCAATCTGTTCAAGTATGAGCTCCTCGATTTCTAAAAGGAACATGATGTTCTCCTGAAAAGGGTCTGTTTATTATTATAATACAATAAATATGATATGTAAAGGCTGGCTCTGGATGTGGAAGCCGAGGTCTAAGCCGTTTTATAAATATTTTAAGTAGATGAATCGGTCACGGATAATTTTTTACTAAAAATTTCCGCGACCCCGCCTCCCCACCCAAGGTGGGTCCGGCTTTCGATTTGTCAAAAAGTGATAACATTACTTTTTGACATCACAAAATTAGCTTTGCGAATTTTGTGACCCTACCGGGAATCGAACCCGGATTTTAGGCTTGAAAAGCCCACGTCCTAACCGTTAGACGATAGGGCCATTTCCGTACGAAACGGCCTTTAGAATATAGCATTTTTTCAAAAAAAGGCAAAAAATGGTAGAGTACCGAAATGGAGGAGTGGCTGAGAGGTTGAAGGCACCGCATTCGAAACGCGGCATGGGGTAAAACTCATCGAGGGTTCAAATCCCTCCTCCTCCGCTAGATATTGACAAATCATCATTATTACGATATATTTTTCTGGGCTTACTTGTACACAATGACAATAGAAAGGAGGGGCAATGCTCGAGAAACCCTTTGCACTTAAAGTCGATGAGCTTAACAAACTCGTCTACAATGATGTCCTACCCGTTATCTTCTCCGCAGCTGAATTTGTGGGGATGGAGAAGATGCCGCCCTATTTATTCTACTTTCCCCGCACGCGCTTCAAGCTCATGGAAGAGACGATCCTCAACGATCTTGTACGGAGGCTCATCCTTGCCTGCCCAGGTCCTGCCGGAAATGGCTGTTACATCATCTGGACAACACAAATTGACCAAGTGGTGGCAGAGACTATCCGGGATATCCCCGGAGTGAGCACTGACCAAGTGCTCACCAGCATGGCGACGAAGGCGGTCTGGCTGAGAATCCAATCCGAGCGGAAACAGCTCTGGTTTGACCAAATGGATGTCCTTGACGCATTATTGAGTGCCGAGGACTTTGAACGGAACCTTCCGTTTGGTCATCCCATCCCTCGGGAGGCTCTTGCTGAATCATACGCAGGAGAAAAAGAGAAGTGCTTCCGTCTACCCAGTCAATCCGCTAACACCAGAGTACATGCTGAATGGGCATTCTCCAACGCTGAGTGCAACTTCGCCTCTTTTCTGGCACGCAAGTGCAGTTCACCTGAGCAGATAGGGCTCTTCTTCCGGGGCTGCCGCAAGACCGGCCTTGAGAAGATGAACACCCACCCATAAGCTTGTTACCCTGGTAACAAGCTTTTTCTTTTCAGAAATACTAAAATATGCTTAAATAGTGGCACGCGGAGTTAGCTGTTTTGGCTGATAACGCTAGTAGTGGCACGCGCGGTTAGCTCAGTTGGTAGAGCGCAACATTGACGTTGTTGATGCCGGGGGTTCGAATCCCTCACCGCGCACATAAAAAAAGAGCTGGGAGCTCTTTTTTGCGTGGTGAGGGATTCGAAAAGCGCAGGCCTGACGAGGCCGAGCTGGGGTCGCGGAAAATTTCAGTAGAAATTTATCTGTGACCGAATCCTCCTTTCTTCTCACTTCCCTGTCACTCTAAAATTCACATACAAATTCATTAAATACGTCCATAGAAACGTAAACACCACCACGATTATTCGTGCGTGAATGTAATTGAACTCAAAAAATTCTACGAGCACTACCATACCACCGACTACAATCCCAACTCCGACGAGAGAGATGAGCACATAATTAATAAACCCTGCAGTGTTTGATCGCTTTGAACCGCGGAAGACAAAGATCCGGTTAATAATGTAGCCGATAGCGACAGTACACATAAAGGCGAGTAATGCAGAGATCGTGTAGTGGAATCCAGCGACATCAGTGTATATATATAAAAGATATATTTCAATACCAAATACAACACCGGTAACGATCATGTATTTGATTGCTCTTCCTAAAGCAGTCATATATGATAGTTATAACACAACTATTATGGAACAACCAAAGAAAAAAGTCGGCGCAGGATTTGGGGTTATTTTAGAAAAAGATGGCAAAATTCTCATGGGCAAACGGCATCCAGATCCGGATAAAGCAGACTCGGCATTTCGCAGTGCTGGAGAGTGGTCATTACCCGGCGGTAAAATGGAATGGCAAGAATCATTTGAAGAAGGGGCGATCCGAGAAGTGCTCGAGGAAACCGGAATCGCAATTAAAAATCCACAAGTCATTTCAGTTCATAATTGCAAAAATGAACATGCGCATTTTATGACTGTTGGCCTTTTGACGCATGAATGGGAAGGTGCAGCCCAGGTGATGGAGCCGGATGAGATCACTGAGTGGCAGTGGTTTGATTTAAATAACTTGCCTGAACCTCGCTACTTCCCTTCTTTTGAAGTCATTGAGAATTTCAAGGAAAAAAAGTTTTATATACAAAGATGAAGATATTAGGGATTGAAACCAGCTGCGATGAGACAGCGGTATGTATTATTGAAGCCACTGGAGGCATTGAACAGCCTCATTTTAAGGTGCTTGGAGACGCACTTTATTCTCAAGTAAAAACTCATGCAGAATATGGCGGAGTATTTCCGATGATCGCAAAGCGCGAGCATGCGAAGAATTTGGTACCACTTTTAAAGAAAGCTCTGACGGAAGCGCAATTATTAATGTCTTCAAAAGCAGATGAGTTTGTTCCTCTCTCACCCACCGCTCGGTCGCCTGAGAGCCTTAAGTTCCAATCTAGTAGCGAGGCGGAGGGGCCCCGACCCGTCACAAACTCATCTGCTTCTTCCGACAATATAGCAACTATACTGAATCGCGAACCTGAACTCTTGAAATCAATTCAAGGATTATTTTCAACAATTCAAAAACCAGATATTGATATGATTGCCGTCACGGCAGGGCCAGGACTTGAGCCGGCATTGTGGGTTGGGATAACTTTTGCACAGGCTTTGAGTGCCGCTTGGAACATTCCGCTTATTGCGGCAAATCATATGGAGGGGCATATTGTATCACCGTTGATATCAGAACACCCCGCCTCGCAAGCTCAGCACCCCTCTTTATCAAAAGAGGGGATCAAATTCCCTGCTTTGGCATTGTTGATTTCTGGCGGGCATACCGAGTTAGTTCACATCAATGACTGGACTGATTATAAAGTGATTGGAAGAACACGTGATGATGCGATCGGCGAAGCATTTGATAAAGTGGCACGCCTGCTTTCACTTCCATATCCCGGTGGCCCCGAAATTTCAAAACTCGCAGCAGCTGGACGAGAAAAAGGAATTACTTCTCAATTCCATTTCCCGCGCCCAATGATCAATACAAAAGATTACGATTTTTCTTTTTCTGGGATTAAAACCTCAGTGCTTTACACCGTACAAAAATTACCAGAAATAACTGATGATATAAGAACAGAAATAGCACTTGAGTTTGAAAATGCAGTTACAGAAGTAATTATTTCAAAAACAAGAAAAGCCCTTGAAGAATTTGGCGCGCAGACACTTATCCTTGGCGGTGGAGTTATCGCAAATACATACATCCGCGAACAATTTAAAAAACTTATTGGAGAATTCCCTCACGTGCAACTTTTAATTCCTGAGTTTAAGCTTTCAACAGACAATGCCGTAATGATCGCGGCGGCTGCGTATATT
>JALYRQ010000058.1 GCA_030855125.1 bacterium
AGAGCAGATTAATCACAATCATAATATGACACCCCACAATTACGTCAAAACAAAACTACCTGCACAGATGAGTTTCCTGCTTAATGCAGTGCCTAAATTCTTGCTGGTTGTAAACTTCTTTATTGCTCTGCTCTATTCTTTCATTCTGATCTTCTGGTTCCAGATCTCAAATCCGTACCTCTTTACCCTTCTCATTGTTGGTCAGGCATTTTCACTCTGGATGTCCCTAACCTTTATTTACACCATCTGGGACATGGATTACAAACCATATGGAGATGATTCATTTACCGAGCCGGTTGATGTGTACATTACCGTTGCCGGAGAGCCGGTAGAAATTGTTGAAGAAACTCTCCAGGCAGCCTTGGCTATGGATTACCCTGCTTTCAATGTATATCTTCTTAACGATGGATTTGTTGCTAAAAAAGATAACTGGAAAGATATTGAGGATCTTGCAGTTAAATATGGAGCAGGCTGTATCACTCGAAAAATTCCTGGCGGCGCAAAGGCCGGTAATATCAACAATGCAATGGCGCTTACCACAAACCCATTTATTGCGATCTTTGATGCTGACCATGTTCCTCACAAAGATTTCCTCCGCAAAATGATGCGTCACTTTGCTGATCCTAAAATGGCGTTTGTTCAGTCACCCCAATTTTATAAAAATTACAAGACCAACTATGTTACCCGAGGAGCATGGGATCAGCAGTCTCTCTTCTTTGGTGCGATCAAGAAAGGTAAGAATCGATTGAACGCTGTAACGATGTGTGGAACAAACATGGTTATCCGACGTGAACCGCTCGCAGCAGTGGGAGGAATGTGTACAACAAACATTGCAGAAGATTTCGTTACCGGATTGTTCATCCATCAGCGTGGCTGGAAGTCAGCATATGTGCCTGAAGTATTAGCTGAAGGATTGGCACCGGAAGACTTCCTCTCATACTACAAGCAGCAGCTCCGATGGGCTCGAGGTAGTCTTGAAGTGCTCTTCAAATACAATCCCCTCTTTATGCGCGGTCTCACGTGGCCTCAGAAAATTCAGTACCTCGCATCTGCAAGTTACTACCTCTCTGGAGTGATTGTGCTCATGAATGCGATCATCCCAATGATCTTCTTCTACACCGGCGCTGTTCCATTCTTGATCTCAACCATGGCCTTGGCAATTGTCTTCATCCCATACATCTTCCTGATCATTTACAGTCTCCAGCTTTCTACCAACTTCACCTACACCTTCCGCGCGCTAGCCTTCTCAATGGGCTCATGGGTCATCCACATTGCTGCACTTAAGGAAGTTATTCTCCAGCGAAAGACCGAATTTGCGATCACTTCAAAAACTGCTCAGAAAGGAAACTTCGCCTACCTTGTATACCCTCACCTCGTCTATATTGCTCTTGCAGTTATCGGTATAACTATCTCTCTTGTCCGTGAAGGATTTACGGCGTCGCTTTCAACAAACACCGCATGGATCCTCTTAAACATCGCGATCTTCTATCCATTCATTCGCGCAGCATTCCCACATGAAGCTGAACAGGATGAGACTGAAGAGGTTATAACACCAACACCATATGCAATCAGAACAACTACAGCCCGATAATAAAAAATATACCTGGATACTGCTTGGTCTTGTTTTATTTGTGATCACCCTTTCAATTGCTGTATTCTCACATCAAAGCCTGCGACTCGATGAAGCACAGAGTCTCTGGCAGACCAGTCACACTCCAACCAAGATCTTAAACATCTTGGCTCAGGATGTGCACGTGCCCCTCTACCACATGATCCTGCACTTCTGGCAGCTGTTCCTTGGTAGTACGGTCACGACAGGGAGAATGCTATCGCTGATTTTCTTTGCCCTGTCTATACCAGCGATGTACTATCTGGGCAAACGAATGTTTGGACCAAGCACGGCAATCTTTGCTACTGCACTCTTGGCGATTTCCCCATTCATGAACTGGTACGGCAATGAAATGCGTATGTACAGTCTCTTCACCTTACTTACTATTTTAAGTCAGTATTTCTTTGTGGGAATTTTCCGCCGACAAGATAGTGATTCATGGATCGGATATTTCCTGGTGGGCCTTTTCGGCATTTTTGCCCACTATTTCTTCTGGTTTGTATTGCTTGTTCAAGCAATCTTCTACTTCTTGTATAAAGACCTATTCCCTGCAGGGTCACTCAAACGATTAATTATTATTGCCGTGACATTGGTATTGGTCTTTAGCCCATGGGTCTATTATGTTCAGACGTTAGGTACGGTAAATAATCAGGCGCCGGTCCTTTCAATTCCGACAACCGTTAACGTCTTCAACACCTTCTCACAATTTATTTTTGGTTTCCAAAATGACCATCTAAACACCGTCTTGGTTTCACTTTGGCCGATCACCGTACTTCTTGGATTTTTGGCCCTTCGAGAAAATAAGCGCGTTTCTCCGGAAGTAATTTATGTCATCATGTCGATCTTGATCCCCATCACGATGGCCTTCATTGTCAGCGTGACCCTTCGACCGCTCTTCGTCTCACGCTATCTCATCC
>JALYRQ010000032.1 GCA_030855125.1 bacterium
CCTTACGTCTGATGAGTAATACTATGCGAAATTTTCAAAAAAGCAAAGGCAAAAAGACTGACGCACCGAGGTTTAGCCTCGGTGCGCTTATTTTAAAAGTTTCTCTGCTCGTTCTCTAATCATCTTTTCTATTTTCCCTTTAAATAATCCAAGCGGCCACGGAATGTCGCCATCCAATTCTGCACATTTTTCTGTCACTTCAAGGGTACCAGAAATATCATATTTCATCGCCGAAAAAGAAAAGGTTCCCTTATTCCCCTTCCAACTCTCTTTTAGATCTGAAATTTTATCCTCGTGCTCAGCTTTTACTTCTTTCAATAATTTCTTTACACGCTTGAGTGCTTCGTCTTGAGTAAGTTTGTGTGGGATTATAATATTAATTTTTGCCATATAATAAATGACGTCCTTAAAAAGCAAAATTACTACGTTCTTAACGAGAAGCCTGATTTATCTTAGCCTGTTGCTTGCAGTACTCAGCATTTATATTTGTATAGCCAGTAGATTGGATCTGAGGTACAGATGCACAAGCTGACTCAGCTGTATTTAATTTTATAAAATCCGCATAACAACTATTCTTTAGATCTTCCTCAGAGATCATCCAACCGTTAAAGAGTTTAATCTTGTCACATTTAGTGGGGTCTTCTGTTTCGACAGCAAGATTTGCTACATATAGAGCATCGCTGTGAGTATTGCCTACATAATAACCAGCTTTTGTATATTTAGATTCTTGATATTTAACAAAAAGAGATAGGACAGTAAAACCTACTAAGATAATCAATATTACTATACCGAGCAATTTAAAGATATTTTTCATATTGCTAAGCTTAGCATTTCCTACTCATACCGCAATGCTTCCATTGGACTTTTGGCTGCGGCGCGTTTTGCGGGATAGATACCAAAGGCAAGGCCGATTGCAGCCGAGACGGTGATGCCGAGAATGGCAGCAGAGATTGGAAAGGCAAAGGTCCAGCCTTCAGCCACAGTCGAGCTTAAAACAAGTGAGGCAAGATATGAAATGCCTGCGCCGAGAATAATACCGATAATGCCGCCAAAGCCAGTGAGAATGACTGATTCGAATAAAAATTGTGTCAGGATGTCAGTTTCTGTGGCGCCGAGTGCTTTGCGTAATCCAATTTCGCGGGTACGCTCACTTACCGACACGAGCATAATATTCATAATTCCAATTCCTCCCACTACAAGTGAAATACCGGCCACAGATCCGAGCAAGGCTTTCAATACTGTAGTGATAGTACCAACAATAGCAGCCGCATCTTCAGGAGTACTCAAATAAAAATCATCATCGTCTGGATCGGTAATGTCATGTGACTCACGCAATGTGGCTTCAATATCGTGAACAACGCGTGGCACCTGCTCTTTTGTCTCAGCGCGCGCAATCATTGAATTAAAATGGACAGTTCCAGTAATAAATTGCTGTGCGGTAGTGTATGGCACCAATACGTTTTCATCTACGTTAATAATCGATGTTTTACCTTTTGGGAATACTGCAATGACCCGAAATGGCTGATCCTTAATGCGAATTGTCTCACCAATAGCATCAGATAATCCAAAGAGATCTTCTTTAACTTTATATCCAATTGCCGCAACCCGAGCCTTCTGTCTCACATCATCTTCCGTAAAAAATTCTCCTTGGTCAGGATAAATACTCAAAATATCAGGGACAATTTCAGATGACCCCATCACCGTTGCCCGCTTTGTTTCATCACCATACGCAATCGATGCAGGCTGTACAACAATCGGACTGACATCTCGCAGACCCTGAACATTTGATGTATTCTGCAACGCTTCCAGATCTTTTGACCGAAGAGAATCAGTATAAAGCTCCGCATAGCTTGAGGGTCCTTCTGGACGGCGGCCTGGATCAATTGAAATAGTGGTGGCACCCAAGCCTTCAATTTGGCCGAGAATCAGATCTTCTGCCCCCTGGCCGATCGACATTACAATAATGATCGAAGTAATACCAATGACAATTCCGAGAATGGTCAAAAGCGACCGTGATTTATTTGTGGTCAATCCTCGAAACGCAGTTCTGACTTGGTGTTTCAAAAGCATATTATTTTGAATAACTCTCACGCGCAGATCGGCGATTTTCTACTTCCATATCGCTTTCAATATAGCCATCTCTAATACGAATGATTCGTCGGGCAAATTCAGCGGTGGTTGTTTCGTGAGTAATTAAAATAACTGTATGCCCTTCTTCATTTAACTTCTGAATAATTTCCATAATCACTTTACCTGATTTTGAATCGAGGTTCCCGGTCGGCTCATCGGCAAAGATCAAACTCGGATTATTAACCAAAGCCCGAGCAATGGCTACACGTTGTTTCTCACCTCCGGATAACTGGGCCGGTTCAAAATCCATACGATGACCAAGGCCGACAGCCTCCACGGCTTTACGTCCCCGCTCTTCCCACTCAGCTTCGGGAATATCAGAGTACAAAAGCGGCAACTGAACATTTTGTAAAACCGTTGTACGAGGAAGAAGGTTAAAGGCCTGGAAAATAAATCCAAGTTCCTGATTGCGGATATGCGCTACTTCTGTTTTTGAGTATCCAGAAACTTCCCGGCCTTTAAAAATATAATCGCCGCCGGTATGCTGATCAAGAAATCCAAGGATTTGCAGCAAGGTAGATTTGCCAGAACCTGAAGGTCCCATCACCGCCACGAACTCCCCTTTTTCAATTTTAAACGACACACCATGAAGGACGGGGGTTTCCACACCCTCGTTGTGATAGGTTTTTTGTAAATTTTTAACTTCTACCAGAGCCATGAATTATTTTTGAATGAATACAATCACTTGCTCCCCTTCGTTAAGACCGCTAAGAATTTCAATATTCCCGTCAGAGCCGCGGAGTCCTGTCGTCACTGTTTTATCTACAATCGTTTCACCTTCGATAACCTGAACAACTTTAACTCCATTTTTAGTTACCACTGCTCGAGCGGGTATTGCTAATACATTTTCTTTTTTCTCACCAAAGACGGTAAGACTTGCAGTCATGCCTGATTTTACCCGTTCATCTTTTTCAATAAATTGGAATGTAGTTTTATACGTAGCAACACCATCAACAAGAGTCTCCGCGGGATCGATGGCCACTAGCTTCGCTTTGAATACAACATCATTGCCATATGCATCAAGGGTGACATCAGTTTCTGCTCCAACTTTGATCTTAGCTGTATCCGCTTCAGGAACATTAGCCTCAATTTCAAACTGACCCTCTGAGATGACTGAGACAACTGCCGCACCGGTCGAAATCGTTTCACCAACTTTTGCATCTACTTTTGTGACAATTCCCGCGATGGGAGAAACAATTGTTTTGTTGCGAATTTGGACTTGTGTATCTGCAACATCAAGCCGAGCCTGCTGGACATCGATCTCCAAACTCTTTACATCAACAGCTTCATCGGTTACACCGCTTCGCGCATCTTTGATCGTATCTTTTATATCAAGAATTGCGGTAAGGTGAGCACTGGTGTCTGTAGTGAACCCATTGAGTGTTGCCTGATCGGCGTCCATTTCTGTTTGATACGTATCAGCTCCTTTATTTTCTACATAGTCGATAAGACTGGATGTCTTTTTAACAACATCAGCAATAGACTGAACTACCGTATATGTTTCATTGAGCACGGCTTCCATCTGCGCAGGTGAAGCGCTGCGGGTAAGATTTTGATACTTAGGGAAAAGTGTATTGTATTTAATCTCCATTTGGGTAAATCTTTGTTCAAGATCTCGCTTTTGATTAAAGGCAGTTGTATCGAGAGATCGAAGATATTCATCTCTTAATTCAGGTGAATGACGAAAATCGTTCACAATGTCATCAAGTTCAATAATGATGTTTGGAATATCTAGGAAGGCGGCAGAAATTGTACTGAATGCATCCTCGTATGCTTTTTTCAGATCGTCTTCTGAGTTTGTTTTTGGTTCAGCTTTACTTAAGGTAAGTTGGGCTTTCTGTAATGCTGCCTGCTGTCGGCCAAGTCGAATACGGAGATCGGCGTCATCAGTGCGGAGCAAGGTCTGCCCTGCCGTGACCCTATCGCCCACCTTTACGGCAATGACACTTACCTTTCCGCCTGACTGTGCGGATAATTCAACATCCTGAGCGGGCACTACCCGGCCGGTTACGCTTACTTCCTGAGCAACGGTGGCTCTTTTGGCTACGACGAAATCGTTTTTTACTTCTCCGCCGCCGCGAGTTGCAAGAAAAATACCGCCACCGAGAATGACCACGGCCAGTGGAATAGAAAGCTTATAATTTGTAATAAAACGTTTAATTCTGGCCATATGCTATAAATAAGGAATAGCTTATATACACATTACTTCAGCTCCCCCCTAATGTCAAAGAGATACCCTATGGGCTCGTCTGCAAAACAGGAGTGACGGAGAAGACACCGCTCTCCGCTGTTGGCACACTACCGGAGACCGTTGGAGTAACAATTACTATATATGAACCTTTTTTTGCGGTCCATGTTCTCGAGCCTGCGCTTAGATCTACATTATTGAAACTCGCTACTGCAGATCCCAGAACCCCTGTGGTTGTATTTAATACTGAATACACCACTACGTTTACTTTTGTTGAGCTCATTTGTCCAGGAGTTATACCATTAACAGTCCAGGCTATTTTTACAGGTGCATTTTCAAGAAAAACAGTTCCTGAAGAGGGTGAAGTAACTTTAAGTGAAGCTACTATAGTTGCAGTATGGGCCGGACACTTTATTCGCAACTTGAATCCGGTCTTATAATTTGTAGTAATAACGTGGCCATATTTCACTCCTGGCTTGGTATATACTTTATTTACAATAGTTGCACTGCCCGATAATCCATCCGTTCCGATCCACGTGAGGCTATGTTGCTGCGTAAACTGAGTAGGATTCGCTGACTGAAACGACCATATTACCTGACTGCCAACAATCCCTGATGTTGGGAAGCTATGACAACTGCCATCCATTGAGATTTCCGGAATCTTTTTAAAAAGTTCTGTCAAAAACTTGATCAATGCATTATTAAGACCCTGGGTATCTGCAGCTAAAGATGGATGGTTATTCCAATAGGCATCCATTTCTTCATCTGACAAAATACCGTCGCCATTTGTATCAATTACATTCAAGAGTGCCTGGAGTGCTGCTTTCGAGTAATTTGCGCCGTTTGATGGACCAACAATGTTTGGGAGGCCTGCTAGACCGACTTTATACGCTTGAATAAATGCCTTATACATCGCATTGATCTGGGCAATCTGACCTGGTAAACCAAGACTTGCCTGTTGAGCTTTAAAACTGCCTAAAATATCATTCTTAATGATTGCCCCAAATGGAATATCCACTGAATTCATGTAACTTGTTGCAAATGCAGTCATATATGCAGTTATTTCAGCATCCGTAACAACACCATCTCCATTACTATCAATGGCGGTATAATTATCTGCAAGCATTGTTACAAAATCTACGTAGGGTGTAAGCTGAGCACCGCCTCCTGGTGTAGTCATTGTCTGAGCATGTGCGACAGATACCAAACGTGAAGTGAACGCTTCTTTTTTATTGTCCAATGATGCAGTGGCTTGAGGTTTTGTAGACCCAAACATTGAAGCATTTATTTTTTCAACTACTGAAGCAATCTGTTTGACTTCTGTGTCTGTAAGTGGAAGTGCTATTTCAATTTTTTTTGTTGTGTAAACTCCCAGAGCATTTTTTGCCCGAACTTCATATTCATATACAGCACTTTGGACTGGAGTATCAGTATAGGTAAATGATGATCCTCCTGCTGTGAAAACAGTTTTTCCAAGATCAGTAGGATTATTAGGATGGTGAAACTTGCTCAGTGTTCGCTTTACTCTAAATTCGGTAAAGGTTCCGGTAAAAGCACTTTTCCAATTCAACATTACTTTTCTATCGGCACCTACCTGAAATGTGATGCCATTGTATGTACCACTAAGAGCACCCAGCGTTGGTTGAATATTATATTTTACTTGAACTACATTTGACCACTTACTTGCTAACCCCTGAGCATCAGTTGCGCGCACAGCGTAATAGTATGTAGTACCTGAGGTGAGTGTCGTTGGAGTGTTGCTCACTAATGAACCATCATCAGCATAGGTTGTAATATTTGCAGGAATAATTGCTGCATATGTTGAAGCATTCACCTGATACGGTTGAACAGGAGCTTGGGTAAATCGATGTACTTCAAAACGCTGTTCATTTGGGCTGGTTGAATTATCTTTCCATGAAATATTAACCCCGCCTGAGGCTAGAGTAGCTTTTAATTCAGTGGGTGGAGATATCGTTGAGAGCGAAGGACTATAAAATATTGGCATTACTTGTGCCGAGAAAAATTCACCCAGACTTGCATAGCGCTTATTGATCTCTTTCATTCCAAGAATACCAAATCCTATTATCGCTACAATAATCAATAGACCGAACATATGAGCAAATCCCTTTTTATAGTTTTTCATGATAGCTCTATTGTCTCATTAAAATTTAAACATCGCTATATACATATACACAACAAAAACCCGCAATATGGTACCGCGGGCTTTGTTTAGTAGTTAGAACTTATCGAACGAAGAGATTGATTGCTTTTTGAGAGATCGTTGAGCCGGAAAGATTCTTTGAAACGAAGTTAATGACGTATGGTCCAACTCCTTTCCAATTCCAGCCAGTGAAGTTCACGCTTGTTTCTTTGTGAGGATAATCTTGCTGTGAGTCACCCATTTCATTAAGCGTTCCTCCATCAACCTGCCAGAACATTTTATACTGTGAGATATCTAAACCTTCCACCATGGCTTTGAGTGGCTGAACTCCATTCACCGAAGCTCCATCGCTTGGCCACCAAATATTAGTATTATATGTGCCAGATGGCGGTGGTGTAGGTGTTGGAGAAGGACTTGGGCTCGGTGAAGGTGATGGACTTGGCGTTGGAGATGGCGAAGGGCTTGGGGTCGGTGTTGGGTTATCAACGTTACCTACATTTACCGTTCCCGCTTGCCCATTCCAATGATGGGCCGTAGTCCAATTATTATTGAAGACACCAATTTTGAATGTGTAGATTCCGGCAGTATTTGGAGTCCAGGTAGTTTGCATATTTTTTGCAGCATTTGCCGTAAAGTTAATGCCGGTATAGAACTCCTGATGAACTTTTGTTCCAGACGAATTGAAGACTTCAAGATCAACAATCGCATCTGAAACACTACCAGTTGTTTTAATCGTAGCGAGCATAGTAACTGGACTATTTACCTGATTGCCCTGAGGTGCAGCTGAGCTTGTCCATGTGCCTTGCACCGGAGGTGTGGTTGTCTGCTGCGCGACGGTAAATGATTTTATATCACCGTTCCAATAATAGTTTGATGTCCTGTTGTTGTTAAAGATAC
>JALYRQ010000059.1 GCA_030855125.1 bacterium
GTCCCATGCACCAACTGAGGTTTGGATCACTGATTTCCAAGCAACGTCTACTGCTCGTGAAATTCCACCATAGGTATCTACCGTTGCACCGTTATCAATAGCAGCATCTGCACCTAAGAAATCAGCACCACCATTACCGGTTCCATCTCCATAAGAGAGTGAGCCAATATCATCTGCCATATCCTGCATGGCTGATTCCATTTCGACTTTAACTAAGTTTAAGAGTTGGGATTTATTAATTGCATTCACACTTCGTGCGATTCCACCAATAACAACTGATTGGTAGTAGGCAGCTGGTCCAAATGCTGCGTTCTTTCTGACATTTTCACCGGCAACTGAGAAAGTAGAGAAGTCAGTAAATGAGCCACCCTGTGTGTGAGAAGAAAGTTTCACTGGGAATTTAATTTGTTCACCCATCCATGGTTTTCCTTGTGACATGATGGCGAGTGTGAGGACGTTACTACCGAGGGTTTGGTCAACGACAATTGGGACTATATCGTCTTGTGTCGTTGTTTGGATCTGTTCGTCAAATGTGATCATGTTTGTTTTGTTTCTACTAAGAGCCTTCTTACGGATCTCTTACTTTATTCAGTATAAGGATTAGCTTTTATCGTTGTCAATAGGGTAAATAACTAGTCCTAATTCCGATGTATACATAAACATTAAAGGAAGAGATGTGGGGTGTCAAGGGGGAATTACATATCCCGGTTTTCATAAACCACATCATCAAGTGATCGTCTGAGTTTGGCAAGGGGTTTTTTCTCCGGTGCATTCGCCTGTCCCGCGCCATTTGATCCCCGGTTAATTCGACTATTTGCAGCTTTCTTCTTTGCCTCTTCATCTTCTTTGGTTTTTTTCTCAAGGGTTATTTTTTCATCAGCTGTTTTTTTTGCCTCTTCATCTTTAGCAATTTCCTCAGGTGTTTTCACAACTTGCCCGATTTCTCCTTTTAATTTCAAGCGGTCAGCTGCTTCTTTGAGCGCTGAGCCAATATTGCCTTTATTAATTTTAAACAGTCCTGAGTCAGTCCAGTCTTTGACCTGTTTAAAAACTTTTTTCTCATCGTCCTCAGAGAGTTTCATTTCCTCCATGGTGGTATCAATAATTCCGGTAATCTCTTTTTGTACGTCATTGCTTGATGACTGCTGCGTCGCATCCTCTTCTTTTTTCGCAAGCTCTTTGGCTTCTAATTCTTCCCGGATGTATTGATTGTTTCGTTGTATTTCCTCAAGACGAGATGCAGGTCTCCATCCATTTTTATAGTCTTCCTCAAGCCGTTCCTCAGCGGTTTTCACAGCAACCTTTTTTTCATCAGTCGTGGTTTCTTTGGATTTGAGTAGTGCATCAACCTGTCCTTTTAATTGATTGACTGTATCACGCAGTTCCTGTTTTTCCTCTTGTGATTTTTTCCAATCGGGGTGTTCATGAAAGGGAGTTAGTTCCTGCTTCTTTCCTGCAGCTTCAAGAGGTTTTCCATCTCCATCAAGAGCCTGAGCTGGATCCTTGCCAGCTGCTTCGGCTGCTTGTTTTTCTTCTGCCTCTTTTTTTTTCGCCTCCTCATCTGCTGCGTCTTGTAAGGCTTTGTCCGCTTCTTCCTTGGCTTTGATTGCCGGATCAACGGTTATCCCGTCATCACCAACGGTAGCATCAAGGTTAAGGTTTGCGGGTTTTTCTCCATCTTCTTGGGGAAGTTGCACATCAGCAAAGCGTGATGCGACATCTTTTTGCGGTACGATAGGTTGATCTTTATTTTCGTCTGCCATAGTTTCCTTCTTAGCACGGCTTTTTATATAGCCCTCTCGTGGCGGGCAAGGAAAATAGTACGTTGATTACTTCTCTACATTATAGTGTAGACATCACAATGTCAACCCTGCGGTTGATCAAGTGAATCCGGAAATGGTGGATCCTGGGGAAAGTCTTTGGTACTCATTTTCTCCTTGAGGATCCTGATCGGTTGTTCATTATTTTTAAACCGCTGGATTAAATACTCAGCACATCCCGGATGCTGTAACTGCTTATCGGTTAATTGAAAATAGACACCTAATTCTGTAAGGGTTCGAAGCTTGGCAAAGATTTCAACTAATTGCTGCGCTGTGAGTTCCATAGACTAATTCGCCTGAGCAAACTGTTTGGGATCCATCCCGGCTTCTTCAATCTCAGCTCGAAGCGCATTAGCAACCCCTTTGTCTGTCACCTTACCATTTTCTTTACCAATCGGTTGACCATTTTTCCCGGCCTGCTTCATCTCCTCAAGCTGTTTCTTTTGCGCAAATTCTGACTCACTGTTTTTACCAGCTGCAGCTTGTTCCTGCGCTTGTGCCTCTGCTTGCTGCTGCATCATTCGTT
>JALYRQ010000033.1 GCA_030855125.1 bacterium
TCCAATAATAGTTTGTTGTCCAGTTGTTGTTAAAGATACCGCCGACCACTTTGTAGTTGCCAGTAGCAGTTGGTGTCCACTGTGCTTGATAATTTTTTGGTGTGCTATTGAGACTTTGATTGTCGAATGATTTTTGGAAGATTTTATTATCTGATGCATCCCGCACTTCGATATCTACAATTGCGTTTGAAACATTACCCTGAGCACTTGCATCAACTGAAATAGTAACTGGCTGATTAACTGTAGGTGATACCGGTGTGAGTGTACCCGTCATCGAGAAGGTTGAGTTACTTGGTCCTCCAGGAGGTGTTGATGTTCCGGTCGGAGGTGTTGTTGTACTTGTTGGTGGAGGTGGTGGCGGAGGAGTCGGCTGGCCTGCGCCGCTAAACCAGGTGGTCATTGTCTGAAGTGCGGGCTTGTGCTGAGGAGTGTAATCGGTGTTTCCCTGTCCGCCGTAGGCTGGATCACTCCACCAATCCCAAAGGTGTGCGCCTTGTAAATATGATTCATTATTCCAGAAGCTAAAGAGTGCTTCATATAATTTTCGCTGCTCTTCTGCATCATAGCCGCCACCTCGTGAGTGATTCCATGGTTCATAGTGTGCCCCAGAAATACTCTTGTAGCCGATCTCAGTAAAAATAATTGGTTTACCATACTGTGTATTCATCGGCTTGATCTTTGAATCACGAACACCGGCCCATGAGGCTTTGAGTGATTCAACAGAAGGATTGCCTTCACCGGTTGATAGCGGGAAGTATCCAGAAATACCGATGTAATCAAGCTGCGGCCAGAAACCAATATTTGGAAATTCTTCAGCAAATGCACCCGCACCCCAGTTGGCACTGTAGGTCAAAAATCCTGAGTAGCGAGTGCGCACCTGAGCAATCATGCTCTGCCAGCGCTGGGTGTTATCGTTGTTTGATGTGCGAGTAGCCATGCTGATGAGCTCGGCGCCGATAGTCATGCCTTCAACCCCAGTTTCTGAAGCGAGTGTTGCAAGAGCATTCAAACGAGTGCTGTATTGAGTAAACCAGATATTTCTATTGCCAGCATTAATAAATGCCCGCCAAGCACCGGTATTTGATTCAAGATGAACCTTAAGCATGACGTTCATACCAAGCGAGTGAACATAGGCGATGCCCGCTCGAAGTGATATATCAGTTGGCGTATCTCCACAATTAAAAATGTCAGACGAACTTTCATTCGTCTGACACCATGGGACAATAAGGGTTACATAATTAGCTCCTGTAGCCTGAACATCTCGTATACTTGCTTTAAATGAGTCACTCCCGAAATCCGTATTCGATCGGGGGCGAATACTTACACCCTGCTGCCAATTTGCTACGGCCGCGTCAGCCTGATGTACGGGAACTCCAACAACCGTCATTACCATACTTAGTATTAATCCCGCGCTCAACAATTTTAAAGTCTTCTTTTCCATTCTCATTGTGACGGCTTAACCGAGCGCGTCTTACACAGATAATCATTAAAAAGCGAGTGCCTTACCACTCAACCTTTCGAAATCTATTACTGTAAATTACGCAGAGTGCCGCTGTGCAAGTCTGACTTGCACAGCAACTAAAGTGAAGTATTTGCTTTAATTTTACTTTCTAATTTTCTTTCATTACCATGCCTCAGCAGTCCTAAATACGACTGTACTGTTTCATCTTTTCCATTTTTGATTCTTATATTTTTAAACATTCTCCTCTTTGCTACAGTCCGTAATACTCTGTGATCAGAGAAATGCACCCAACCCAGAAAATCGACTCCTGAAGCAAGAGTTTTTAGAAAGACTTTATTGGGATGAAGCGATAATTTCAAATTCTCTTCCAAAAAATCCCCAATTTTCGGAGTAAGTTCAAGAAGCCAGTCTTTATCTTCCGAAAGAATTACAAAATCATCAGCATAGCGAATATAATACTTGGCTTTCATGAAATGTTTCATCCATTGATCAAACTCATTCATATAGATATTCACTAGAAGTTGAGATGTAAGATTACCGAGTGGTAACCCTTTACCTCTTTCAGTTGAGTAAAAACTATCTACGATTTCAGAGATAAGTTTAATCATATTCTCATCGGATATATATTTCTTCAGTATGTTGAAGAGTATTGATTGATCTATACTTGCAAAGAATTTACGAATATCACATTTCAATACCCAAGCTGTCTTTGTATGATTTTTGGACACTTTGTATGCGAACTCTCGGAACCGATTCATTGCTTTATGCGTTCCCTTTCTGATTCGGCAGGAATATGAATCTGCTATAAATTTTCTATCAAAGTATAGGTAGAGGTTTCTATAGAGAGCATGGTGGAGTAGTCTGTCCCTTACCGTTGCTTTATGGATATTTCTTGGCTTCGGATCAGAAATGTTGAATGCAAAATAGCCGCCATGCTTGTATGTCTTATTTTTAAGATCATTGTGAAGCTCAATGATGTTATCCATGAGCCTTAGCTGAAATTCTTGGACATCTTTCTTATTTTTCTTGCCACACAAAAACTCTTTCCATGCCTCTAGCAGATTTTCTAAAGAAATGGTAGTGTCGTACCCATGAGCAAAATGAATAACAGTCATATCGATAAGATTATTAATAATTCTAAGAAAGTCACCCCCCCCCAGACAATCCAACACAATCCCAGTTTTGTCAAAGCTCATGTCAGCGTATGAAATTTGGCAAGAATATGCAAAATCATTCCCAAAAACGAGTCGATATTCATTGGGTATAAGAATTGATAATTTATTTTTTGAAGTCATAGAGTCTACGAGCACAGCAGGCTTTAGTGTTCGATCAGAAAAATTACCGTATGTTAAGCGAGCTATTACAAAACTCGACACTTTAAAATTCTTTCTACAGTTTGCCTGGCAGCTTCATGCCTTAGACAACAAGAAATATATTACTTTGTCTGAATCTTTATCTGAGGTCGGTAGAATGCTAGGTGGTTGGCATGGACAATTAATGAAACAAAACTCCCCCACCAGTGGCGGAGGAGAAACGAAATGAGTTGCGAGCACCGCAGACGGGTTGTTGCCATTCCAGTCGTTGTCGAGCCAGTTGTTGCTCCAGTTCCACGCACCATCGTTCCAGTACAAGTACCGGACGTAGAGGTTGCCATCGGAGTTGCGGTAAGTATAAAATGCTTTCTGTTCCACCACCTCTCGAATACTCCATAGTAATCTTAAAGTTGAATCGTATTTGGCATCATAATGCCCTGGCACTTTATACCAAGTATCTTCATTTTTTATTGAAGTGTCTACGTATACCCTCCATTTGAAACCTTGATCGCAAATGTTCTCAGTATACGGATACTGGGATCGGTAGCAGGAAACCGTAATCTCCCACATATTCACCTACTGCCGTTTTGCATTCTACCTACTATTTATATAAAAGCAAAACCCCGAACGAAATTGTGCGGGGTTTCCATTGTTTACGTTTTGGAGTACGTTTGGCGAATATCGCCGACCAGCCTTCGCTAAAGCTACGGCGGTCAAAGAAGGACAAAGGACCGAAGGTCTGAAACCTGCCTGCGCAGGCAGGGACCTAAAGCCAAAGCCCCAAGTACTAACTTGCGAGCACCGCAGACGGGTAGTAGCCAAACCAGGAGTCGTCGAGCCAGTAGTCGCTCCAGCGCCACGCACCACCGCACCAGCACAAGCACCGGACGCAGAGGTCGCCATCGGAGTGGCGGTAGACCGTTCCCCAGAAGAAGATGTAGCGAGTGTTGCCACCTGCGTCTTTCTTCCAGGACTCGGGGATGAGCTCCAGGTGCTCGTAGAGGTAATCAAGGACGTTGGCGTTGAGGATGGGCTTGTCGGCGAGCTCCTTGCGGAGCTTGTTGCCTTCGATGACCTTGTTCCCTTGCTGCTTGTCCGACAGGAAGAACTCGATCTTCTTGCCGTTGACGAAGAGGTTGTCTCCGTCGCGGGTGATCTTCATGTCGCCCTGCTTCTTGTGCTCTTCGACGTTCCATCCGTCGGGCAGGAAGGGGTCGGCGTCGCCATTCACGATGTGGTCAACGACACTGACTTGAGCACGGCCAAGAAGGATGTCGCGCACCTTGCCAAGGTTGTTGCCTTCACAGAGTAGCTTGACCAACTCTCCATCCCAACCGCCGTTGCGGTTCATGCCATGTTCGAGTTCATGAGCCAGACCGACGCTAAGAGTGAACTTGTCAGCCATATAGCTAACCTGTCCTTTCTTGTGTGAGACGTGTCCCGAAAGGAACGTGTCTCTGGCTGCGAGTGTGGTTCGGCACATGCCTTTGCCACAGCGTACAAAGCCTTATGTAAAGGCACTCTACGCTATGGCAAATTTGCAAGTTATTTCAAGGTTCTAAACTGAGTATATTATACTACTTTTGGTATGCAAAGTCAAGGATAATAAGACCTGTGTTGAGCCACGATTAAGAGACAGCTTCCCTATACTGTACAGTGCGCCAAGGACTCACCTTGACATGAGATAATGTTTTTAAAGAGTTACATTTTACCGAACGTAGATGAGGATTGATTTTTGTGAAATTATTTTTCCAGTTGAGTCCTTTGAGGTGAACGTGAGCTTGTATGGGCCGGTTCCCTTCCACGTCCATGGACCGAAATCAACTTCAACTTCTTTGTGAGGATAATCTTCAGTACTATTGTTCATTCGATTGAGCGCACCATCATCTACACTCCAATACATTTCATAATCGCCAATATCTTTACCTTCTACCATTGCTTTGAGCGGCTGAACTCCATTAAGCGATGATGAATCTGCAGGCCACCAGATATTTGTGACAAATTCAGTTGGTGCTGGAGAAGGTGTCGGTGTTGGACTAGGACTTGGTGACGGACTTGGAGATGGTGAAGGGGTTGGAGATGGTGAAGGGGTTGGAGTTGCCACTTTTACAATTTTTAATTGCATGGTGAATTCCTTGCCTGCAGTGCCGGTGAGATCCTTACCACTAAATGGTTTGACCGTGAGCGTGTGGGTGCCGAGCGGTGCATTCCATGGAAGATAAATATCACTGCCGGTTCCATTTCCTTTAATTGCATGAGGTGCAGTATTTTCAGTCTGGATTCGTGTACCGTTCAAGTAAAATCCAACACTCCCTACAGTGCCTGATGATTTTGCCAAGATACTGATTGATGGAGTATCGGTGAGATTAATAGTGTCACTTGGCTTTTGTAAGTCTCGAATCGGTTGTTCAGTTGCTGCATTAACTAATGTGAGAGCGGTGACTTCAAGAGCACCTGGTGGAGGAGTTGGTGTTGGACTAGGGCTTGGTGATGGAGACGGTGATGGACTTGGAGACGGACTAGGTGTTGGTGATGGTGACGGCGTTGTGCCTGGACCAGTATTTACAATGAATGTTACAACATTATTATTCCAGTGATGATTAGTACTCCAGTCTGAGTTAAAGACGCCAAGTTTTAAGGTGTAACGACCTTGGGCTGAAGGTGTCCATTGGAATGAATAATTCTTTGCAGTATTAGGTGCGAAATCTTGTCCATTATAAACTTTCTGAAATACACTGACATTATTTGCATCATATATTTCTGCATCAACTATCGTATTAGAGAATGCTGCCTGGGTATTTTTCACACTGACATTAAAGCTTACAGGATTACCAACAGTGTTTACAGAAACCGTTGCGGATGATGACCATGGACCTCCTGTTGGTGGAATCGGGTTGACGATTGTTCCACCCCAATACTGTGCCATGATCGCCTGAGCTGGTTTGCCCTGTGGAGTGTAATAGATATCTCCGTATCCGCCGCGGTTTGCTTCAACGTTCCAATTCCAGAGATGAACGCCAGCAAAATATGATTTGGTGCTCCAGTATTTGAAGAGCGCTTCATATAAATTTGCCTGAAGGGTTTCATTGTATGCACCGGCCATTGATCCATCGAAAGGTCGGGCATTTGCGCCATCAACACTGCGGTATCCAATTTCTGTAAAAAGAATTTTCTTATTATATTTTGTTGCGAGACCTTCAATACGCTCGCCGTTCCAGTAACTCCATTTCGCCATAATTTCTTCAACCGTTGGGTTACTCTTGCTTTCAACTAATGGGAAATATCCTGAGATACCGATAAATTCAAGGTATTGCCAAAAACCGATATGCAATACTTCATCATTAAATCCACTAAAGCCCCAGTTGGCACTGTAGGTCAAAAATCCTGAATACTTTGAGCGTATATTCTGGATCATCTTGATCCATTCCTGAGTATTGCCGGAATTCTGAGTGTACGCTGCCATATTAATCATTTCGGTTCCGATACAAATTCCTTCGGCTTTTACTGACTGAGCCACAATTGCAAGTTGATTTAACTTTGCGCCATATGAAGCAAACCATGCAGCTCGATCTGTTGGAGCCAGTCGCGCACGCCATCCCCCACCAGAAATTTCCACGTGAGGCTTAAGCATTACTTTCATACCTTGACTGTGAACATAGTTCACCGCTTCTTTAATTGCTGCATCAGTTGGCGTATCAAAACGATTTCCAACCTGATTTGCAGTGAGGCTTGATGCATTCCAGGGGATCATCAAGGTGACATAATCTGCGCCCGTTGTTTTTAATTGTCTGACAGATTCTTTAAATTGCTCGGTCGCAAAACCTACGTTCCGAGTCGGATAAATACTTGCGCCTTTTTGCCAATCAGAAATAGCCGCATGTGCTGTCTGCGGGACAAACGCGAAGTTTGAGAAAACCAAACCAACCATTACCGCCAATACTAAAACTCGCTGAAATATCTTTTTCATCCCCTTACTGACGAGCTTAGCTCAGATCTCTTACCGGCTGAGGCTGGTTCGTATCTTGCTTAAAACTTTATCTAAATTTGTATCTATTTCAGAGTTCCAGAACCTAATTATCTTAAAACCCAAGCTTTCGAGAAAGTGAGTTCTTTCTTTATCATATTCTTGAGCTTGCTTATGGGTTGCTCCGTCAATTTCAATAATTAGTTTTTGACTTGGGCAATAGAAATCAACTATGAATTCTCCTATACTATGCTGTCTTCGAAATTTTACTCCCAAATATTCAGAACGAATATACTTCCACAAGAGCTTCTCTTGTGGTGTTGGATTATTCCTGAGTTCCCTTCTGAACTCTTTCATTTTTCCTAAATCGTGATAATGCATGGCCCTATCCCCGGCCCTTCCCCTTAATTAAGGGGAAGGGTGGCATGCAGAATGCATGACGGGATAGGGCAAATTATAGAGTTTAGGTAT
>JALYRQ010000034.1 GCA_030855125.1 bacterium
TTACTCAGCAGCCACTCGGAGGAAAAGCACAGCAGGGAGGTCAGCGATTTGGAGAAATGGAAGTCTGGGCATTGCTTGGCCACGGGGCTGCGTACAACCTGCGTGAAGTGTTGACCATCAAGTCTGACGATATTCAGGGACGATCTGCAGCATTCGATTCAATTGTTAAAGGAAATCCAATTCAACAGCCTAATGTTCCGGCCTCATTCAACGTGTTGATGAGTAACCTTAAGGGACTTGGTCTTGATGTTGATCTCAAAAAGAGAAAGGTCGAAGGAGGCGAAACAGAAATTGAAAGTTAATTAATATTATTTTCAATTAAACTCAAAACATATGAACAACATTAAATTAAAAAACACTGAGCAAGCCGACTTCGATACCATCGCTCTGAAAGTGGCCTCACCTGAAAAGATCAAAGAATGGTCATACGGTGAAGTGACCAAGCCAGAAACAATTAACTACCGAACACAACGATCTGAAAAGAGCGGATTGTTCGACGAGAAAATATTCGGACCAGACAAGGATTATGAATGTTACTGTGGAAAATACCGCGGTATTCGATACAAGGGAATTGTCTGTGAGAAGTGTGGAGTGGAAATCACTCGATCAATCGTTCGACGAGAGCGCATGGGCCACATTGATCTTGCAACTCCGGTATCACACATCTGGTTCCTTCGATCAATGCCCTCACGCATTGGTATGATCTTGGGTCTCAGTACTCAGGATCTGGAGAAAGTTGTGTACTTCGCTGGCTACATTGTAACCAATGTGTCAGAAGAGGAGCGCGCCCGAATTCTCAAAGATTTGGATTCAGAATTCAAAACAAAGATGAAGAGTCTCCAGGATGAGAAAGCAAAGGAGGCGATGAAAGAAATGTTTACTCAGGCTAAGAAAGATATTGAATTCGTTCAGCCGGGACAAGTGCTTGATGAAGTTCAGTTCCATACCTATTCACTTAAATACGGAACACTTTTTGAGGCGGGAATTGGAGCAGAAGCGATCTTCAATATTTTTAAGAATCTTGACCTGAAGAAACTTATCTTAAAACTCGAAGCAGATCTTGAAAAAGCAGGGACTGCAGAAGTTGATAAGATCAATAAGCGACTCTCAATCTTGCGCTCAATGGTAAACGCAGGTATTCGACCAGAATGGATGTTCCTCACCCGAATTCCAGTTATTCCACCAGGCCTTCGCCCAATGGTGCCGCTTGATGGAGGAAGATATGCGACATCAGATGTTAACGACTTGTACCGACGTGTGATCAACCGAAATAATCGTTTGAAGAAACTTAAGGAGATTAATGCTCCGGATGTTATTTTGCGAAATGAAAAACGAATTCTCCAGGAAGCTGTTGACTCACTCATCGACAACTCAATTCGACATGGCAATGCGTCACAGTCTGCCGTAACTCAGGCACAGCGACGAGCACTGAAATCTCTTTCAGACAACTTGAAAGGTAAGCGAGGACTCTTCCGAGCAAACCTTCTTGGAAAGCGTGTAGACTACTCAGGACGTTCAGTTATCGTGGTGGGTCCAGAACTCGCCCTTAGTGAATGTGGATTGCCAAAATTGATGGCGCTTGAGCTCTTCCGACCATTTGTTATTTCAGAGCTCTTGAAGAAAGAACTTGCATTCAACATTCGAGGTGCAGGCCGACTTATTGATGATGGTATTGCAGAAGTTTGGGCAATTCTCGAAGATGTGATTAAAGACAAGTATGTACTTTTGAACCGCGCACCTACTTTGCACCGACTCGGTATTCAGGCCTTCAAGCCAAAGCTTATCGAAGGCTCAGCGATCCAGGTTCACCCACTCGTATGTACTGCATTCAACGCCGATTTCGACGGAGACCAAATGGCCGTTCACGTTCCACTTTCAAAAGAAGCGCAGCTTGAAGCAAAAGAAATTATTGCTTCTACAAAAAACATTTTGAAGCCTGGAAACGGTGAACCAACTGTGTCAGCAAAAATGCTTGATATCGTTCTTGGATGTTACTGGATGACAAAGGTCATGGAAGGTGAGAAGGGAGAAGGTAAAATGTTCCCAGGGGCTAACAGTGCTATTACTGCTCACGACTTCGGTGAACTTAGTCTTCGAGCAAAAATCAAGATCCTTCCAAAAAATACTCCAAAGTATGCAGCGTTTGACGGAAAACCATTTGAAACATCGGTAGGCCGATTGCTCTTTAATGGTGTGCTTCCAAAGGACTACCCATACATTAATCAGGAAATGAATCGAAAGAAGATGGGGGCAATGGTAAATGATTTGATCGACCGCTATGGTATTTCAAACATTCCACCAATTCTCGATAAAGTAAAAGAATTTGGATTCCGATATGCAACCCTTTCAGGAACTACCTGGGGAATTGATGATGTTGTTATTCCAGAAGGAAAGGATGCGGTTATTACTGCATCAAAGGCACAGGCAGAAGAAGTACTTGGACAGTTTAATGAAGGTCTTCTTTCTGAAGAAGAGCGAAAGCGAAAGATGATCGAAATTTGGCAGTCTGCAAAGAATCAGGTTGAAAAACTTATTCCTGCGAGTCTTGATCCAAAGGGATCAGTGTTTGACATGGTGAACTCTGGAGCCCGAGGTTCTCTCGCCCAGATCGTGCAAATGGCCGGTATGAAAGGTTTGATCACCAACACTCAGGGTGAAACAATTGAGTTTCCAATTCTCTCATGTTCTAAGGAAGGTTTAACTCCAATCGAATACTTTATTACTACTCACGGATCACGAAAAGGTTTGACCGACACCGCGCTTAACACCGCAAAAGCAGGATACCTTACTCGAAAACTCTTCGTGGTGGCCCAGGACATCATGATCTCAGAAGAGGATTGTGGAACTAAGGATGGAATGTTGATCCACAAAGATGTAAACGGCGGAATTGAAACTCCGGTTTCAAAAGTGATCAAAGGACGAGTTATTGCTCAGGACATTGCCGATGCATCAGGAACTTTACTCTTCAAACGAGGACACCTCATGAGTAAAGATGATGCAATGAAAGTTGAAGAAGCCGGTATCACCACTGTTTCTGTCCGCTCACCAATGACCTGCCGGGCAATCAACGGAATCTGTGCTCACTGCTACGGATATGATCTTGGTAAAAATGAGATCGTTGAGATCGGTGAAGCTGTCGGAACGGTTGCCGCTCAGGCGATCGGTGAACCGGGAACTCAGTTGACCATGCGTACCTTCCACTCTGGAGGTACCGCGCAGGTTGGCGGAGACATCACACAAGGTCTTCCTCGAGTTGAAGAAGTCTTTGAAAAGCGATCTCCAAAGAATCCTGCTGTTGTTGTTCACACTGATGGAACGGTGACTGAAATCAAAGACACCGGAAAAGAAAAGATCATTGTTATTCTTCCAGAAAACGTAACAGAGAAAACAAAATCAAAGAAGAAAGCCGATACAGAATATTCTGTAAGTTATCACCGAATTATTCTTGTTAAAGTTGGTGATCAGGTAAAGAAGGGAAATATCATTACCGACGGTTCTGCTGATATTGATGAACTCTTCAAATATGGTGGCAAAGAACTCGCACAGGATTACATTATTAGTGAAGTATCAAAATTGTACGAACTTCAGGGTGAATCTGTTTCTCGAAAGCACATTGAAGTGATCATCCGACAGATGTTCTCACGACGGGTTGTGAAGAGTCCTGGAGATACTGTATTCTCAAATGGCGACGTTGTTGAAAATCCATTCTTCCTCAGCGAAAATGTCCGCGTAACTAACAAAAAGGGAGAAGAAGCAAAAGGGGAACCTGTTGTTATGGGTATTACCGAAGTGTCTCTTTCACGAAAGAGTTTCCTTTCAGCTGCTTCATTCCAGCACACAACTCGCGTTCTTATTAACGCAGCAGTTCGTGGCATGGAAGATAATCTCAATGGTTTGATGGAAAACGTTATTCTCGGACGATTGATCCCAGCAGGTACTGGATTTGAAGGAAGTCCAAAGGCAAAAATGATCAAAAAGATGCAGGATGAAAATCGAGCAAATGGAACGGAGTAATACGTGAGGTTGAGACACCAATATTAATGTCATCACCTGTAGAAAAAATAAAAGAAAAGCTCAGCGTCGTTGATGTACTCAGCTCCTATATTACTCTTGAAAAAGCCGGCACGAACTTCAAAGCCCGCTGCCCATTCCATAATGAAAAGTCACCATCGTTTTTTGTTTCTCCAGCACGCAATAGTTACTACTGTTTCGGCTGCGGCGCAAAAGGTGACATCTTAACCTTCGTCCAAGAGTTCGAAGGGTTGGATTTTATGGGTGCATTGCGTGTGCTTGCCCGCCAGGCGGGCGTACCACTTGAGCGAGAGAATCCAAGCTTGAGGACGGAGCGTGAGAAAATGTATCTCGCAATGGAACACGCTACGATCTATTACCAAAAACAATTATCTGATAATAAAGAAGCTAAAGAGTACCTGACCAAGCGGGGGTTATCGACAGCAACAATTCGCGATTGGCGATTGGGCTATGCGCCGCTTGAGTGGAAAGGTATTTACACCTATCTCAAATCAAAGGGATTCAACGCAGAATATATTGAGAAAGTTGGTCTCATCAAAGCATCCGAAAAAGTAAAAGGAGATTACTACGATCGCTTCCGCGGCCGCATCATGTTTCCAATTGCAGATTCATCAGGACGGATCGTTGCATATTCAGGACGCCAGTTTGAAAATGACGGTACCCAGGCAAAATATATTAATAGTCCTGAAACCGCGCTCTTTGAAAAGTCAAAAATCCTTTACGGGTACGACCGAGCAAAACTTGAAATTCGCCGTAATGATTTTTCATTGCTTGTTGAAGGTCAGATGGATTTGCTCATGAGTCATCAGGCTGGGCAGTCAAATGCTGTGGCATCATCCGGTACTGCGCTCACTGAACATCACTTGGCAATTTTGAAACGCCTTTCAAATAAATTGGTGATTGCGTATGATGGCGATGCGGCTGGTGGCAATGCGGCAAAGCGTGGTTGGGAATTGGCACTGGCTCAGGGAATGGATATCAAGATCGCACAGTTTCCAGAGGGCAAAGATCCAGCAGACCTTGTGCTTGAAAATCCTGAGGCATTTAAAAAAGCCATTCAAGATGCTCAGCATGTTATAGATGTTGAACTCAATCGAATATTAAAGTCAGGAGGAGACACGCGAGATCATCTGTTGCGGGTTGAAAAAGAATTATTGCCATATGTTAGCGAGATCCAGAGTGAAATCGAGAAATCGCATTTCATTTCAAAGATCAGTCATGCCACCGGTATTAAAGATGATATACTCTGGCGAGAGGTAAGAAAACGCGAGAAAGGCAGTCTATCTAATGATCCAGTCAAGGAGGTTAAGGCTGAGACTCAACCACGTAAAGGCTCCATTGAACGAGCCCTTTTTGGCATTATATACTGGCAAGAAAAGCAGTCTTCGGCCGTCATTAACCTTCTGGACATACGCTCAGCTTTAGGTACTATTATTGGTACTGAGCGGGTTAAGCATCTGGAAAAAGAATTGGAGCCGGTAAAAGAAGAGCTCATTTTTCAGGCCGAAGTTTCATATCAGCAAAGTCCGCATATTAAACAACATACCGATGAGTTCGTTCGGAATTTAAAAGAAGAGTATTTAAAAGAAGAGTTTGGCGAAGCGATGCGAGAATTGGGAATTGCCGAACGGGCAAAAGAGTATGGCAAGGTCGCGGAACTTTTAAAAAAGTGTCAGGAAGTATCTCTCAAATTGAGAAAACTTTCGGAAGAAAGAGAGTAGAGTGGAAATAAATTTATATATAAAAAATTATGAAAAATAAGAAGCAAAAAAAGAATAAGAAGGTAGCTTCAAGTAAGAAACCGGCCAAAAAGCCTGTTTCAAAAGCAAAGAAGCTCAAACCAAAAGCAGTTAAACGATCAAGTGCGCCCCGTTCTGCTGCCCGTGCTTCTGTATCGATCAGCAAACCCGCAGTACCGCTTACCAAAGCCGGTAAGAAACTTGATATGGCAGCAAAGGCTGACCGATTGGTTACAAAGGGCAAGGATCGCGGCTTCATTACCTACGATGAAATTTTGAAGGAATTCCCAACCATTGAGGAGGATATTATTTTCCTGGAAGAATTGTATGAAAAGTTTTCAGGTAACGGTATTGATGTTCTCGAAGGAGGTGGGCTTTTGGATATGACACTTGAAGACTTAGCGCCAAAGAAAGGCTACGGTCACGGTGCTGATCCATCATATGACTCAATTCAAATTTATCTTCGCGAAATTGGACGCTATCCTTTACTCACCGCTGCTCAGGAAAAAGATTTAGCTCAGCGCATTGAGAAAGGGGAGATTGAAGCAAAAAATTTATTGATGCGCGCCAACCTTCGACTGGTGGTTTCGATTGCCAAAAAATATGTAGGCCGAAGTCCGGACCTTACCTTGCTCGACTTGATCCAGGAAGGAAACCTTGGACTTTATAAAGCCGTTGATAAATTCGACTGGACCAAGGGTTACAAATTCTCAACATACGCAACCTGGTGGATTCGCCAGGCCATCACTCGTGCACTCGCGGACCAATCACGAACCATTCGCGTACCGGTGCACATGGTTGAAACGATCGCAAAATATAAGCAGGTTGTTCGCCGTTTAGCCCAAGACTTGGGCCGAGATCCATTGCCGGAAGAAATTGCAACTGAGATGGGTATGGATGTGGATAAGATTTACAATATTGAAAAGATCGATCAGAGTACCGTGTCACTTCAGAGCCCTGTCGGAGACGAAGGGGGAGACAAAGAATCAGAACTCCAAGACTTTATTGCTGATGATAAAATCCTCTCACCAGATCAAGAATCATCACGACGAATTATAGGCGACCAAGTCAAAGAAATTCTCGATGATCTTCCAGAAAAAGAACGAAAAATTTTGGAACTCCGTCACGGCTTGCTCGACGGTGTGCAGCACACGCTTGAAGAAGTAGGCAAAAAATTTGGCGTCACCCGCGAACGTATCCGCCAAATCGAAGCCAAAGCCCACGAAAAAATCCGCCAACACGAGAAGGTAAATCGCCTTCGAAACTACTAAGTAATCTAGAACCCTGATAAATTCTTTATGAAGTTTTTTTCAGACACTTAGTGTCTGAAGGGGCTAAAGCTTTTTGTTAAACTTCCATCATACATTTGGGATTTCCCACGACTCTCCGAAAGCGG
>JALYRQ010000035.1 GCA_030855125.1 bacterium
TACATGTGTTTTTGGGAGATAATTCAATTTTGAATCTTTCGCAGAAGAAGACTTCTTTGCGCATCACCCACCGCTCGGACGCCAACGGGCCTGCAAGGCAGAAGGCGAAGGATGGCGAGGCGGAGGGTCCCATGACGCTGCAGAAGTCTTCTTCTGCTCCAGATGTTTACCAAAAACCCGAAGGCCTCAATGTTTCAGATCTTGTTGGCCTTTCAATTAAAGATGCCTATACTTTTTTTCAAAATTTAAAATTAAGTCCAAAAGATCGAAGTATCGCCAAAGTTATTCTCAAAGAGATTGAATCACGTTTGGTTTTCATGATCGATGTCGGTATTGAATATCTGACATTAAGCCGACGAGCAAATACACTTTCTGGTGGAGAAGCCCAGCGTATTCGTCTTGCCTCACAGCTTGGATCTGGTCTTGTTGGTGCATTGTATGTGCTCGATGAACCAACGATCGGCCTTCATCAGCGCGATAATGATCGATTGATCAAAACACTGCTCAATCTTCGAGATTTAGGCAATACTATTGTCGTGGTTGAACATGATGAAGATACAATTTTCTCATCAGACTACATTGTTGATATCGGTCCAGGTGCAGGAGTGCATGGCGGTGAAATTGTGGCATCTGGATGGCTCGATAAATTACTCACTGCAAAGAAGAATGATTCGGGTTCTGTAACACTGGCATATCTTCGCGGTGAAAAAAGAATTGAAATCCCAGACGAACGAAGAAGTCAGGACAAGGGCAAAATTATGATTCGCAACGGTAATGTTTTTAATATCAAAAATATGGATGTCGATGTGCCGCTTGGCCGATTGGTTACGATCACAGGAGTGTCTGGTTCGGGGAAATCAACATTTATGTATGAGTTGATTCACAAAAATCTGCAGGCTCGTTTTGATCGCCGCTATCGTTCAAATGAAGTCTACAATGCCTCAAGTTTCCATGGTACAGAATATATCGGTCGAGCAGTGTTGATCGATCAATCAGCTATCGGTCGGACGCCTCGCTCAAATCCTGCTACATACACTGGGGCATTTACCTTTATCCGTGATCTGTTTGCCTCAAGTTCAGAAGCTCGAGCCAGAGGTTGGAAAGCAAATCGGTTTTCATTCAATGTTAAAGGCGGACGATGTGAATCGTGTCAGGGTAATGGTGAAATTGCGGTGGAAATGAGTTTTCTGCCCACCGTCTATGTGCTCTGTGATGTATGTGATGGTAAGCGATTTATGAAAGAAACGCTCGAAGTAAAATATAAGAAGAAAAGTATTTATGATGTGCTTAAAATGACGGTCGAAGAATCAATGGATTTTTTTGAAGATATTCCCGCTATTTCAGATCGATTGCGCACACTCAATGAAGTGGGTCTTGGATATCTCGAGCTTGGTCAATCAGCAACAACGCTTTCAGGCGGAGAAGCTCAGCGTGTGAAGATTTCTTCTGAGTTATATCGGCCGCATGTTCAGAAAACAATTTACCTTCTTGATGAGCCGACCATTGGTTTGCACTATGAAGATGTAAAGAAGCTCATTGAAATCCTTCAGAAGCTTGTGAATAAAGGCAACACTGTAATGGTCATTGAACACAATATGGATTTGATTAAATCATCTGATTATATTATCGATATTGGTCCTGAAGGGGGGGTCGGCGGGGGAAATATTGTGGCAAAAGGCACTCCAGAAGAGGTGGCAAATAATCCAAAAAGTTATACCGGAAAGTATTTAAAGAAGGTTTTGAAGTAAAGAAAATGCTCAGCCCACGAAGGGTTGAGCATCACGCTGCTGCAGTGAGCGGCAAACGAGTCCGAGGCTGGGGGAGTATCAGGTTGGTTGACTGGTGTATCAACCGTGTCACACGCCGTGCATCCCGCTTGTTGAGGCGACGGCATGGGTACACGTAACCATCAACCTCATCGAATTCGAATTCGGTGATGGTGGAGCCGGTTTCGTTGAGCCAGGTCTTGCGCGGGGTATGCCGGGTTGCCTTGAAGGTCTTCCGATCCATGTACACGCTCCTTTGTGGGTCCTCTACAAAAAATATCATGTTACTGTTGGGCTGACAAGTCTATACAAGAAAACACCAAAGCTTCTTTGCAAAATTTCTAATTTCACATTACTATAAAAATATGATTGGTCAAGATGCGTTAAAAAAACTTCCTGACGCACCCGGTGTGTATTTTTTCCTTGGATCAAATAAGGAGATTCTCTACATCGGTAAGGCTACATCACTTCGAGACCGGGTGCGAAGTTACTTTAGTAATGATGTGATCAAGACGCGCGGCCGGCTTATTGTTGATATGGTTGCCTTGGCAGAGAAAATAGATTTTACCCAGACCGATTCAGTTCTGGAGGCTCTTTTACTCGAAGCAAATCTTATTAAAACCCATCTTCCAAAATACAACACAAAAGAAAAGGATAATAAGAGTTATAACTATGTTGTATTTACCGATGAGGAATTTCCTAAAGTACTAACCATTCGTGGAAGATCATTGTTGACAGAGGACCTACAGAAGCCGAAGCAAATTTCAAGGTCCTCGGGTCGGGTCACCAGACCATTGAAATTTGCTTCGGTTTCTTCCGGCTATAAACATATTTTTGGCCCGTTTCCACATGGGGCGCAGTTAAAAGAGGCTATGAAAATTATTCGCCGGATTTTTCCATATTCGGATAATAAATGTTCACCACTCCAGGGTAGACCTTGTTTCAATAGACAGATTGGACTCTGTCCTGGAGTGTGTACTGGAGATATTAGTAAAGAAGAATATGCTGATCAAATGTATCACCTCAAATTATTTTTTGAGGGTAAAAAGTCAGCACTTCTCAAAAGTTTAGAAAAACAAATGGAGCAGTTTGCGGTGCTGCAAGAATTCGAAAAAGCAGCTGAAGTGCGTAAAACTATTTTTGCACTGACACACATTCAGGATGTTGCTTTACTCAAACACAAGCTCGATGAGTCAGCTGGCGGGGAATTTACACCCGTTAATCGCGAGGGGGTATTTCGGATTGAAGCATATGATGTGGCGCATAGTTCAGGGACTCATGTCGTCGGTGTTATGGTGGTGGTGGAAGATGGTGAAGTAAATAAATCTCAGTACCGAAAATTTAAAATAAAACTTAATCCCGGAGTAAATGATACCGGTGCTCTCAAAGAGATCTTACGACGCAGACTTGGTCACTTAGAATGGGTATTCCCAAATGTGATTGCCGTTGACGGCGGGCAGTCACAAATCAATGCGGCTGAAGCCGTGCTCAAAGAACGTGGAATCACCATTCCTGTGGTGTCGGTAGTAAAAGACGAACGCCACAAACCTCGTGAAATTATGAATCTCCCCACCTTTTCTAAGGAGGGGGTAGGCCTACCTGCGCAGGCAGGGGGTGGTGTTGATATAGCTAAATTTATTCTTCTTGCCAATGCTGAAGCTCATCGTTTTGCCATCACCTATCACCGAAAAAAGCGGGATAAAATTGGTTGACAGCTGAGCTTAAATATGAGACATATATATATGGAAACAGTGTGCGTGCGTACGCGCAGTTCCTGTCACCTTTTGAGGTTCGGCATGAATGGAGTTCAGCAGAAGTCGCGGGTTACGGGTTGGAGGAAGTATCGTCGTCTGCCGCGAACAAAAATCGTTCTCGATCTCAGGATCGGCGAGCAGATGGAGGTCCGAGGAAGGCGACGGATCAAGTCGCGCTAAGACGGAACCGAACCACCCGGGCCTTAGGGAGACAAGCTGGATGAAGAGTGCAAAGTCCAACGGAGTAAGTAAACGTTATTTGGGAAGGCGATACTTCGTCAATCGGCCATTTCGCGGCAAGAGGCGGCGATAGTCAGTACATTCACGAATTTTAGTTGCGGCAGGAGTACCTAGTACACCTGCCGTTTTCTTTTGCTTGCCACGTGGCTTAGCTTTACGTGGATACAAAAACCTCTTTTTCTTTGTTATACTATATGTAATGAACAAACTTCGAGTCGGAGTATTGCGCGGCGGGCCATCAAGTGAGTATGATGTTTCGCTTAAAACCGGTGCGGCCGTTTTGCAGCACATGCCAGAACAGTTCCATGCCCATGATATATTTATTTCAAAAGATGGAATCTGGCATAAAGATGGCTTTGAACGTTCTCCTGACCGTGCACTCAGTCATATCGATGTCGTCTTTAACGCATTACATGGAGAATTCGGCGAGGACGGAAAAGTTCAGAAAATTTTGGATCATATTAGTATTCCTTATACCGGTTCTAAAGCATATGAGTCTGCGATCGGGATGAATAAAGTTCTGTCAAAAATCGAATTTGAAAAGCATGGTATCAAGACTCCTCAGTATATAGTTGTGCGCAAGAGTGATAATAGGGAAGATAAGATTGCTCATGTTAATCAGCATTTTTTATTGCCGGTAGTGGTAAAGCCTGCAATGAGCGGATCATCAGTGGGTATTACGATAGTAAAAAATATTCATCACTTGGAAGAAGCACTTGCACGAGCGTTTGCGCATTCTCACCAGGCTCTTATCGAAGAATATATCCGAGGCAAAGAAGCAACCTGTGGTGTCGTTGATCAGCTCCGCGGTGAGCCGGTGTATACCTTGCTTCCTGTAGAGATCATTCATCCAAAAGAAAATGAATTCTTTGATTATGATGCAAAGTATAGCGGCAAGTCACAGGAAATTTGTCCGGGCCGATTTTCACAAGGAGAAAGCGCGGAAATTCAGCGTCTAGCAAAACAAGTTCATCAGGTACTCGGCCTTAGGCATTACTCCCGCACTGATATGATGGTCACCCCAACCCGCGGTATTTATGTACTGGAAGTAAACACCTTGCCCGGGCTCACTCCGCAGTCGCTCCTGCCGCAATCTCTTGCTGCAGTGGGAGTTTCATTTAAAGATTTTCTCCATCATCTTATTTCGATGGCTGCTCAGCGATAAGAGTCCAAAAGAAAAAGCTCGAAACGGTAGTTCCAAGCTTTGAATTTCGACAGTGGCGATCATCCATGGCCAGCAATGCCATCATCATGATGAGCAGGGTCACGACTGCGAAGAAAACTGCTGGGCCTTTTTGCCTTCTATCTCGGTTGCTCCATACAAGCCAGCTGCAGTAGAACGCCGCAATCAACGGGATGACCGCTAGAATTAGGTAGCACCAGAAGACGGTCATAGACCTCCCTTTGGCTTAACTTCGTATACATTACCTTATACCCAGCCATTTGCAATAGAGCTAAAATAATGTACAATAATCGATGTTTCCCATGGGCCGGTAGCTCACCTGGTAGAGCGCCTCATTTGCACTGAGGAGGTAGGGGGTTCGAGTCCTCTCCGGTCCACAACAAAAAAATCGCCGCCTGGCGATTTTTTCGTGGACCGGAGAGGACTCGAAAGGCGCAGGCGTGACGACGCCGAGCCGGGGTCGCGGAAAATTTCAGCAGAAATTTATCCGTGACCGAGTCCACTCCAGCTTAAAATCTTTCTAAACCAGCTCCTGACCCTTTCTCATATAAGGCGGTTTTTCCATTGTGCATTCATCACGCTAGAGATATAATGTTATATATATGGATAGTAACAATGTACCACCAGAAAAAAAATCGGCACGCAATCCTGTTCAGAAACTCCGTACCTTTAAAGATGACATCATAAATCTCATTCGACAGAATGCAGTATCTCCTGCTGATTTAAAAAATATTGATCCACGGCTTATTCAAGAAGCTCAGACTATTCAGGCAGATGAAGAAATTAAAATAAGTATTCCAAAAGCAAATCCTGCAAAAGCTACGCCTCCACCTCCACCGCCGCATCCTATTCCTCCTGTCCCTCCCATTGTTCCAAAACCTGTACCACCACCACCTCCGAAGGCTCCTGAGCCTATGAAGCCTGTTTCTCCATCTCCAATAATGGACAAGAAAGATCCGTTCATTAAACTTAATGCGAGTGATAAGTTTATTCGAACTCCGCTATCTGCCATGCCGCATTCTGCGCCCAAGCCTGTTCCACCGCCTCCTCCAAAGCCCGTACCTCCACCGGCTCCTAAACCTGTGCCTCCGCCAGCACCGAAGCCTGTTCCACCTCCACCACCTCCTAAGCCAAAGGAAATATCTCTATTGGAAAAACTGATCCAGGAGGAAAAAGATCTCAAAGCAGAAATTGAAAAGCAGAATAAAGTTGTGGAGAATTTGGAAACAAAACGCTTTACGCTCGATGGACAGATTGCAAAACTTCTTGAAGACGTTCGGCCTATCCGTTCGCGTGAAGTTGAACTTGAAGCAAGCGATGCTGCAACCCGCAGACAAGAGTCAGCTGCGGCATTTCCAAATCAGCTCAAAGAACTCGAACAAAAGCGCTGGAAAGTTGAAGATGAACGACACAGTGTTGAACAGCAGCGATACATGCTTGATCGGCAGGTGACTGATCTTCAACATCAGGTAAAAGACTTGACTACCGGTATTGATCAGGCTAAAGCAAGTATTCATTCAGTAACGTCGCAAATAGATCGCGTACATCGCAAACAGGCTGCGCTCAAGGCTGAGGAAGAAAAGAAGATTTTGGCAAAAGATTTTGATGCAATCGAAGCCTCTAAAGCAAATCTAGAAAAGCAGTGGATTAGTATTAAAGCTGAGCGAAAAGAACTTGAAGAAAAGCATGCTGAGTCTAAAACAAAAGAAAAAGCCCTTTTTGAGGAAATTGCAAAAATAGAAGCCCAAGAACAGCACACACTTGATATTGATGAACTCCATACAAAGGAAGAGCTCCGGTATGCAAAAGAAAAGGAACTGCGAAATGTTGAGCAGACTCGCTTAACGATTGAAGAAGTTCAGCAAACAAATGAAGAGAAATCAAAAGCAATTGAACAACAATCTGCAGATATTCTCTCAAAAGAGAAAACCCTCAAAGAAAAGATCCATGAGCTCGATAAGGTAATTCAGGCAGGGGATTAGAAGCCGACAAGAAAGCTCTGCTTCAACGTCTAATACCGCATGTCCGAACTCTGGTACGATATAACGAAATACTCGACAATTTTTCTGTCTGCAGTGGGGATTATCCTTTACTTCTATTTCCTATGGCTTGTACTCAAGTATCTCTGGATCCCTCTGCTTATAGGTATTGCGTTCTATCTCACCAATCCTAAAAAATAATGAGTAATAATGCCAAAACAAAACAC
>JALYRQ010000060.1 GCA_030855125.1 bacterium
CTTTGTAATTCTTTGTGAAGAACTTTGCCAATAGTAGTTTTACCTGAACCCATTGGACCATCAATAATCACAATTGATTGTTGCATACTATTACACTAGCATAGATTAAGGTTAAAAAATCGGCTGCGGGGCTTGGACTCGAACCAAGATAAACGGATCCAAAATCCGTTGTCCTACCATTAGACGATCCCGCAATAATTACAAAAATACTATAAAAACCAACTTTAATCAACCTTGAGATTGGTTACTACCAATTCCAAAGGGAGTTCTGCAATAGGAGAAAATCGTGTTTGTTCCTGGGCTTTCAAAAGCTCAACTATTATTTTTGAACTAATACCTAAATCTTTCTTCTCAGCCAGAGATTTGAGAAATGCAAAGTCCTCTGCAGAAAACTCTGTTTCAAGCATAGCTGCCATATCAGGACTATATTTAAGGAGAAGAATAGCTCGAATTTTGTGAAGAACGAGTTTCATAAAAATAGACATGTCAATATTTTGGTCTGATGCAGAACGAACTGACGTCAATCCTAGTGATGCATCTTTTGTATCAAGTGCAGTGATAAAATTATTGATAATTTCTGTTCGAGGTGCACCTGTAACAAGCTCTACTTCAACTTGCGAAATCTTCTTGTCTTTTGAAGAACTAATCACCTTCTGTAATATTCCGTGAGTATCTCGGAATGATCCATCTCCCAAAAGTGCAATGAGCTCTGCAGAAGAAGCTTCAAGTGTAAACCCTTCTTTTTTTGCAACGCGTAAAACCATATCTTTCAAAATCTTTTGTGAGGGTTTCTTAAATGCAAATGTTTGGCATCGAGAAACAACTGTTTCTGGAAGCTTGTCGGTTTCGGTGGTAGCTAAAATAAATACTGCATGTGGTGGAGGTTCTTCAAGAGTTTTCAAGAGTGCATTAAATGCTTCTTTGGTAAGCATATGCACCTCGTCGATAATATAGACTTTGAATTTTGATTGGAAAGGTAGTGTATTTACACCTTCTCTGATTTCTCGAATATCATCAATCCCGCGATTTGATGCGGCATCTATTTCATAGAGATCATTGGGACTTGTACCGATTTCTCGAGCAAAGATCCGTGCAATAGACGTCTTCCCTGTCCCTCGAGTTCCCGAAAAAAGATACGCATGGGAAATATTTCCAAGTTCTATAGAGCCTTCAAGCACCTTTACAATATGATCCTGACCAACCACTTCCTTAAAAGCTTGGGGTCGATATTTTCGATAAAGTGCAACGTCATTCATGAAGGCATTATAACGTAAGAATGTAATAAAGAAAAAAAGGCCAGGGAGCATGCTCACCTGGCCATGTAACGGATGCACTGATTGCTATCCTTCCTCAATTTTGACTGAGGTGGGTTCGGAGAATGTTGGTTTCTTCTCCTCGATATGATCACCGCCTTTCTGGGTAGATGGTGGTTATGCAAACCGACCGATCATCCAGAAAGGCCCAAGGTTAATCGTAATCAAACGCACTCCCTTCTCTCGGATAACGCGCTCCGAGATACGCATGTAACATCCCCCGTTCTGACTTTTACTTTATCATATCTAAACTCAACAGTCCAAAAATATTAAAAAAAAGAACCGACAGTGGTTGCATGTTACTGCAATTCACTATCGGCTCCGGATGTATTCCGAGTCATGCTCGGGGTTAATCCTCCTTCTTCGCGGTGTCCTTGATATCGTCGGCCTTGTCGGACGCTGCTTTGTCGCCAGCCTCTTTCACGGCATCCGACGACGTGTCGCTTGCCTGTTTGGCCGACTCGTCAGCACTCGGGGTATCCTTGTCGCCTTCGTTCTCGGCAGCCACGGTGACTCCTTTCAGACTTCACACTTCTATCTTCAAAATCATATGGTAGACGCCTACCACCAAGGAAGATGCGGTGTTTAGTCCTTTGTCTGGTCAGGATATTACTATAAAGTAATTTTCTGTCAACTTTCAAAAACCATCTATAAAAAAGAGCTGACCCAGGAACGAATGTTCCATAGATCAGCTCTCAAGCGGCGTGTGCCACTTAGTGCCAGGCTGATGATCGGACCTTTGACCATCAGACTAACAGCTCACTCTCCTCTCCAAACATCTCCGCTGGTCGGTGAACCGCCGGCCATGTATTATGGCTTGTTGGCCGGCGGCCACCGACCAAAAATTGGTTGGGTTTCCAAAGAACTGTTCGCATAGCAATATAGCATACTATATTTTATTGTCAAGAATAGTACGCTTATTATAGAAATAAAAAACCATATTGTCTTACAAAAAAGGACAGACCTGAGAAATTCTCAAG
>JALYRQ010000009.1:0-14149 GCA_030855125.1 bacterium
ATTATCCACTGGCCAGGCGAGCACTCCGGCCTTTGCGCCCGGAACACTCTTTGGATCGATCGCGATTTTCAATTGTGATTCATACGCCTGCATTTCTTTTTCAAATGCTTTCTTGAGTGCCTCTTTTTCGGCTACGATTTTTTTATATCCAGCTTCCTGACTTTTTGTTTGGGTGAGCACTTTTGCCTTCTCGTTTTTGTTAATCTCAACGACTTGTTTCTGGTCTGCAAGCTGATTTTTGAGGGCTTCAAGTTCCTGTTTCTCTTTTTCAGTTAAATTTTTATCCTCCTCAAGATTTCTTTTCAGTGCCTGCAGTTGACTGAGCTCATCACGCACACTCTGCTGGAATTTGCTGATATTGGCGAGCTCATTTGAAAGGTAGGTAATATCAGGATAAATAAGCATTGTTTCAAGCAGTGAATTCGCATCGGATTCATTAATCTTTTTAATTGTTTCTGCCAAGGCCTGCTTGTTTTTAATGATATGCCATTCTTTGTCGGTAATAGTATGAGAAAGCTGCTCAATAGTCAGGCCTGTTGCATCAATTTTTGTTTCGGTCACCTGGAGATCTTTACCAAGTTTTTTACTATTGATATCAAGCGAATTAACCGTACTCTGAAGTGTTTTAGCTTGAGTACTGGTTTTATTGAGTTCTTCGCGATATTTATTAATTTCCTGTTCGAGCTGCTGGATGGTCAACGCATGTGAACCGATCTTTTCTTTGATCTGATCAACAGTTGCATTCTGAGCCTGAGCTAATCCAAAGACGGTAAAAACTGAAATGAATATAGTTATAATACTTATGTAAACTTTACGCATGTGTCATTTTTTCTACTGCATTTTTTAATCGCTTGAGGGTTGTCTGTTTTCCGAGGAGTTCAGCCAGGACAAATGGATCGGGAGATTTTTCTTTTCCTGAAAGCGCAACACGAGTGGGCCACAATACTTCGCCGCGGCCTTCGGCTGTCGCATAATCCCAAAGCGCTGTCTTCATTATATCGCGAGAATAATCTTTTTCATCTATACTTCCCCACAATTTCATGACCTCATTTAATCTGCGCGTTGTTGCTTCGGTATCCTTCTGGCCTTTCCAGTTCATCAAATCTGCCTCAAATTCTGGATCATTGAAGATGTAGTCGAATTCACCGGCTTCGAGCATTGCATCTATTTCACCAAAGGTATGAACGCGCTCAATAATGATCGGCACGGCTTTTTTTACTAACGCATCACTGACTGAGCCTTTTTTCTCAAGCTTTTCTTTAATTATGGAGATCAGCTTCTCTTCTGGTAGCACATTAATGTGCTGTTTGTTGATCCACTGAAGTTTTTCTTCATTAAATTTTCCGCCGCTGACTTGAATTTTTGTAATATCAAACAGCTCAATAAGCTCTTCAGGCTTAAATATTTCCTGCTCAGTACCTGGATTCCAGCCGATCAATGCCAGAAAATTCATCATTGCTTCAGGCAAAATGCCTTCTTTTTTATATTCCAAAATATCTTTAGCCCCGTCACGTTTTCCAAGCTTTTTCTTTCCATCTTCGCCCATGATCGGTGGCAAGGTTACTAACTCAGGATGTTCAATTTCTAAAGCCTCATACAAAGATAGGAACTTTGGAGTGGAGGAAATAAATTCGTCTGCACGAAAAATATGAGTCACACCCATTTCTAGATCATCAATAATATGGGCAAAGTTGTACGTTGGATAGCCATCACTTTTGATCAGCACAAAATCATCTACCGCTTCGGGACCTGCACTCAACTCTCCTCGTGCGGCATCCTTCCAGGCATATGACTTGGGGGTAGTTTTTAATCGTAATGGTTTAGTGCCGTCCCATGCAGGTGGATTTTCTGGTCGATATTCACGATAGAGAAATGGCTTTTCTGCTTCTTTAGATTTTTTGCGGAATGCATCAAGTTCTTCGGTAGTATAGGGATCAGCATAGGCCAAGCCTTTTTGAACGAGTATATCAGCGTATTTTTTGTATAATTCTAAACGCTCTGATTGAAAATAGGGCGCATGAGGTCCGCCAATATCTGGTCCTTCATTCCAAGAAATACCAACCCATTTGAGAGAATCGATAATATGCTGAATTGAACCCTCAACTTCACGGGCTTTGTCCGTGTCTTCAATACGCAAAATAAGTGTGCCATGATTCTTCTGAGTAAAAAGCCAAGCAAAGAGTGCCGTTCGTACTGCCCCCACATGTATAAATCCGGTCGGACTTGGGGCAAAACGGGTAATGACAGGCTTATTCATGGCACTAGTTTAACACATATTGCTATCCTTTTATATGCTTTATCGCTCGTGCTGGAGGGCGATGCCGAGGATTTCAGAAGCGATGAGATCGGCGGCGTTGACATGTCCAAATTCGAGGGCAGCTTTTTTCATGTTTTCACGGAGTGGAGCGTCATGGAGCATGCGGTCAATCTCAGAGAATAAAATGTTGCCGGTCAGGTTATTTTCTTCAATTACCACGGCTGCTCCAGTGCGAGAATAACTGTAGGCATTTTTACGCTGATGGTCACCATTGGAATCAGTGATTGGAACAAGAATTGAGGGTACACCCCAGACTGCAATTTCAAAAATCGTTGAACCAGCACGGGAAATGATAATATCAGCGGCTCCCGCAGCCATACGCAAAGCCAAGTCATTGAGTGTGTCGTACATTTTATAGCGGTTCTTGTTTTCGTTTTCAAAAAGCACCACTCCGGCAGTTTCTTCAACTGATTTGTAGTTTGCCTTACCTACCTGGTGAATGACCTGATACTTTTCGACGAGTTTTGGCAGAATATTTAAAATACTTTCATTAATGAGCTGTGAACCCTGAGATCCTCCGAGGATAACCACAAGAGGAACGTTGTTTTCAAGCTCAAGAAATTCATGAGCCCCTTCTTTTGCTGCATGGATTACTTCCTGGCGAATTGGATTACCAGTCAGCGCAACTTTTTCTTTTTGGAAATGATCAACAGCCTGCGGATATGATATTGCAATACGCTGAGCGATTTTGCCAGCCCAAGAATTCGCTCGGCCTGGTACACTGTCTGATTCGTGAATGACAATCGGAATACGCAGAAATGTTGCGGCAACTACAACCGGGAAACTGACATATCCGCCTTTGCTGAAAACCACGTCAGGATACATCCAAAACATTTTCCAGACAGCTTTGAGAATTCCAAAACCGGTTTTAAAGATATCGGTGTAATTTAAGATAGAAAAATAAGTACGGCGTTTGCCTGCAGGGATCTGTACAAACTTAATCGTGAGATCATCAAGCAGAGTTTGATTGTATGGTTCGGGTGCCATGTAGAATAGCTCAATATCAAGGAGCTTTTTTTCTCGAGTATATTTTCGCAACGATTGAGCCACCGCAATAACTGGATAAAAATGTCCGCCTGTTCCCCCGCCTGTAAGTAATATCTTCATAACTCTAGTATATTAGGTCTTTTGATTTTTTGAAACACTCAGGATAATACCCGCCTCGGCCAAAGCAAAAAGCATTGCACTGCCGCCGTGGCTGATAAAGGTCAGAGTAATTCCAGTTAGCGGTAAAACTGAGAGCATCGCCCCAATGTTTATAAACGCCTGAGCGATAATAAGTGTCACAAATCCCACGACAAGACTCATGCCGAATGTTTCCGGAATTCGTGAAGCAATCTTGTATCCGCGCAAGGCAAAGAACATAAATAAACCGATAATGCTCACAGCACCGACAAAGCCGAATTCTTCTGCAGCTACCGCAAAGATTGAGTCACCAATTGGTTCAGGCAGAAAATTAAATTTCTGGATACTCTGACCGAAGCCACGGCCGAAGACTTGGCCTGAACCAATTGCAATAAGTGATTGTTGGATTTGATAGCCGGCACCGAGAGAATCTTTTGATGGATCGAGGAAGGTTGTTAAACGTGACATAAGATAGGGCCGGAATTGAGCGATGATGAGTAATCCGATAATGCCCACAATAACGAGTGATCCGATATAACGCCATTTGCCTCCGGCTGCAATGAACATTGCGATCAATGCCATAGCGATAACCATTAAGTTATCAGTGTCAGGCTGAAGCAGCAAAAGCAACGAACAAATGCCGAGTAAAATAAAAAGCGGCAAAGCGCCAAATTTAAATGTTCTTACTTTTTCTTTAACTGCAGAAAGCCAGGCACCAAAATAAATGATTGTAGCAAACTTAAGAAGCTCGGCCGGCTGGAATGAATATGGTCCAAGGTTGATCCAGCGCCGCGCACCGCCATGCTCGAAACCTATTTTTGGAATAAATACAAGAATACAGGCAGCAATAGCAATAATCATTAAATAAAATGACCATTTCCGCCAATATTTGTAGGGAATCCGCGAAGCAATAATAAGCATAATACCGCCAAGGACAAATCCAACGAGAAATTGTTTGAGGGCAACGGTGGAGAAACTAATTCCCTGCCGCGCCAGTAGTCCCATCGATGCTGAGGTAAAAATAAAAAAGCCTGCAGTAACAAGTGCAATAACAGCAAAAAAGAAAGGACGATCAGCCTTTTTAACCTTCGACATCTCTTTATCTTATCACAAATTGACCGAGCTCGACAAAAGAAAACAGCATGTCCAATGGCTGCTGTATTACACGCGGACCTTCGGCTTGCCATCCACGATCACTTTAATGATGGCCAATGTCAGGCCACCACCGCTGATGATCATGACAATTGTCTGGCCGAGCAGATCTTTGCCGGTAGGGACTCCTCCGGTAATGTACTGCCCGATCAGCACAACAAGTGCCAAACCAAAACCGACAAAAAACGGTATCCAGTTCTTCATAAATACCTCGCTCGTGTTGGTTCAACTAAAATAATTATACACCTCAACTATATACTCGTAAATAAAAAACACCTTAGTCACAAGCGTGAATAAGGTGGGCTACTTTAAAACATTGGGGTTAACGCTACTTAACAGCAGGACGGGTCAGGTCTCCAAAGTACCCGCTGTCCTTCGTTAAGCGATTGTTGTACAACTCCAGCGCCAGGGCCGGGTCAAACTGCCCCGCTTCCATCTGGCTCTGACCGCCCACACCGTCGCTTTCACCCGGATGCTTGATCCAAAGTGTCGCGTCGAGATGAGGGTACAACTTCGGGTTCTTGTACCCTTCGCCAGACGGCACCTTACCGAGACCTTGGCCTGGGAGATTTTTGAACTCCCCTTGCTTGGGTTCCTTGCTAGTGCCATTGCGGCTAGTGTCGATGACGAAATACTTCCGGCCATGACCACGCTTCTCGAGTTCAGCGCAGATCCGTTCTCCGTACGTTGCACACTTCTCGAAAGAATAGTAATTGGAGACGTTCACGCTGATGCCGCGGGCATGCTGGATGCCCATGTCCACCAGCATATTAACGATCTGGTCGAGCTGATCTTTGTGGCTCGTATCAAACCAACCCGGATGAGCAGCATCGATGTAGCTGTACACGAGCGGCTCAGTCGCCCATTTTAGGACGTTGTAGCGCACAGCCTCGATCCGAACCTTGCGTGAAACTTCATCCTTCATGTCTTTGAGATGCCCCATTGCATCGGGTTCGACAATATTGACGACTTCCGCACTTTTCTCTCTGCGGAGATCCGACACTTCGGCCAATCCACTGACAGTGCTATCCACCCAGTCCTTGTACGCTTTGAGTGAGTCTGCTCCACCTTTGGAATCGCCGCCAAGATCGCGTTTAGGAGCTCTATAGCTCACGAACACTACGTTCTTTCCCAGCTGAGTAGCTTCAGTGGCAGTCTGCTTGACCTTCGCATGATCATCTCCGCCAACACCAAGCCAGACACTCGACGGAACACCGCCGATGAATGTGGCTGCCTTAGCTGCAGGATCTTGGGCATGCTGCTTGGCCCATTCACTGGCCTGATTGTACGGCTCCAGATAGAATTTCTGCCCTTTGAATGGCAGCTTCTCCTCCGGTGATTGACCGAATGTTTGTTGACTGAACAGCATGACCATGATGATGCCGATAAGGCTGGTCCGACTCATGTGAAATCCTCCACAAAATCCCTTAATCCCCTTTTATCTCAAATTAAACTATCATATTTTTAGAAAATGTCAATACTACCCAACGAGTGCTAAGACCATACCAAGAGCGGCGAAGATGACGGTAATGACCCAGTAACGCATGGTTACTTTATATGCAGGCCAGCCAATTGCTTCAAAGTGATGATGGAGTGGAGCTACTTGGAACACTTTTTTGCCATTGCGAAATTTTTTTGAAAGCATTTGAATCACAACAGAAGCTGAGGTCACAACAAGCGGCAGAGCGATAACCGGAAGGACGAGCACGCCGTATCCACCGATTTTTGAAACGGAGTCGGTCATGAATGCTACGATTCCAAGAGTAATAGTAAGACTCATACTTCCCGTTTCAGACATATAGAAACGCGCCGGCGGAATATTAAACCAAAGGAATGCCAGAATTCCACCTACCACCACAGCACAGAATGCGGCGAGATCTATTTGGCCTTGATAAAAAGCGATACCACCATACGCTGCAAACATTGCCGCAAAAACTCCGCCCGCCAAACCATCAATGCCATCAATGACACCACCGGAATAGAGAGAAATAATTATGAAAACAAAAACCGGAATAAAAAATATGCCGAGCTGGAGCGTGTAATCAAACGGTAAGTTAATGCTTGAAACATCGAGCTTGCTATAGAACCACCAGGCGCAGGCTAATCCAATTGCCCCTACCACAACCAAACGTTTTTTAAGTGACAATCCCCCGGCTGCGTAATCGCGTGAACCCTTCACTTCCAAATAATCATCATATAAACCAACAAGGGCGCCAAACAATAGTGTGGCAAGTGGAATAAATGTCTGACTACGGCTGAGGAAATCAAATTTTGCCGTAATATCGAGTGGAAAAATTCGTGAGGCGATCCAGAATCCGGCAACGGTAATTAAAACACTAGCCCAAATAATAATACCGCCCATGCGCGGCGTGCCGACTTCGCGTTCTTTGTGGAGTTCATTAAAGATCGGCGTTTCTCCTCCGCCCAAAGCCATCTTGCCGGCTTTCTTTTTCCACATCTGATTTTTGTAGAGATAGTGCGTGAGGATTGGAGCAATCAAAATCCCCACTACGAAAGCAATAGTAGCGGGAATAAAAAGCTTTACGAGATCAAGTATCATAGTGTCGGTATATTATCTCACTGTTCACGAGAGGCAGCAATGGCTGATTGAACGAGCTTATTTACGTCTACAAATCGTCCATCATATGAAGAGCCAAGGACTACCACAATAATCGGATGTTTATTTTCTGCTTCAAAGGCGATTACGAGATTTCCGCCGGCAAGGGTGCTATAACCGGTTTTACCGGCAATCAACTTAGGGATTTTTGAAATAAGGATATTGGTATTGCGGCCATTGTATTGAAAATCGAGATCTGATGAAACAGAAACGGTTGCTTGATTAGTACTCTTCAAAACATCCATGTGATGCTTAATGGCATATTCCATCAATCGCCCGACATCGTGAGCTGAGCCATATCCTCCAGCAACCTTTGCATCCTGATCAAGACCGGATTCATTGGTAAACCACATTTTATTGAGACCCAATGACTTTGCAGTACTATTCATTTGTTTTACGAAGCTTGATCGGTTTGAGCCGACTGCAGCTGCGACTGCAGCTGCTCCGTCATTTGAAGAAACGACGAGTACATATTTTAGTAAATTCCGCAGTGACCATCGATCACCATTTCGCAAACCCGTATCACCTTCCTGAGCCAGACTTTCTGAAGTGATAGTTACTTTTGTAGAGGTTGGGGCCTGTTCGAGTGCAGTAATTGCGGTCATGACTTTTGTAATTGATGCAAGCGGCAAAACGGCTTTCTCATTTTTTGTGAACAACACTTTGCGCGTGGTGACGTCGTAGACAAATGCGGCTTTTCCTTCAAGCTGTACACCGAGGAAATGATTTTTCTTTGGTGTGCGGACTTCATCTGCGGCTATTTTTGAGATGGGTTGTGGAAATGCCAAAACACCTACGATACAGAGTACCGTAACCACACTAAATCCAATATATTTCCAAGCGTTACTATTCATGAGGTTGATTATCTTCTTGTTGAGTTGGTTCATCGAGGTTTGCAGTGTGATGGTTCTCAATTTCCTTTCGGACTTCCGTATATTCAGGCAACTCTTCAATATTACTTATACCAAGAAATGACAGAAGTTGAAAGGTCGGTTTATACAAAAAGCTGCGTTCGTCTTGTGGATTAGTCACTTTTTCCACCAAGCCGCGGACAAGCAGGTTTCGCAAAATAAAATTTGAATTAACGCCGCGAATGTAATCAATATCCCGGCGCGTAACTGGACCTCGATACAATATTATAGACAATGTTTCAAGCCCAGCTTTTCCCAGATCGCGCATGAGCTCTTCTTTGATCAGTGATTCGATAAGTGTGCCAAGCTCATTGTGCGTACCGAGCATTACTTCATCTTCTTTTACAATGAGCTGCACGCCCCGCCCTTCAATTTTTTTGCCAAGCTCAGCAAGTCCAGCTTGAATCTCCTCGTCAGTTTTATCGAGAATAGCAGCGAGCTTTTTCACTTTCATCGGTTCACCTTTCCAAAAAAGAATGGCTTCAATCTGAGCATCAAGGGGCATGAGTGTATTGTACGGTAAATTTGATTTTTTATAAAGGTAATATTTATCAAGATTTTAAGTGAGATAGGTAGAATGCAGGTTATTAATAACCTTACCCTGGCCCTTTCCTTCGTAAGGAAAGGGAAACTAAAACCAATGACATACTTAAACAATATCGAGGAAATGAAGATGCAGAGGAGATTCTTGAGAAATAATTCAACTTTTCATGAAAGAAGGCTTTGGCAGGAAATAAGGAACAAAAAGTTGGGATATAAATTTCGACGACAGCAGAGTATTGGACATTATATTGTCGACTTCTGCTGTCTAAGAGAAAAACTAATAATTGAAATTGACGGAGAAAATCACAATTCAACGGAGGCACGAGAATATGATTTAGTCAGGACTGAATACTTTAATAGTCTTGGGTTTCGAGAAATAAGATTTAAGAACGAAGAGATAGATACGGATCTAGAAAATGTTGTAGGGGCAATATTAAAAGCAGTGACCTCCCCTTACGAAGGGGAGGCTGGTGGGGTTATTAAAATTGACTAACCATCCCCCCTAGCCCCTGCCTTTGTAAGGCCGGGGAAACTACTATTCATACCTCGGCACACCGACATCTTGAGTCTCAATATGAATATCATCAAAATCGGTTTCTTGGCGGACGTCGATCGCGCCTTGTTTGACGAGTTCGAGCATGGCCAGAAAACTGACTATAACGTTCACTTTTTCCACTTTACCGTGACCGGAGAATTCTTTGAAGCTCATTTTGAGACTTGATTGAATGCGGGATGTCAGACTTTCCATCATTTCTTCAAGTGAGATAACTTTTTTAACTACTGCTTTTGGTAAATGTTCTTTCTTTGGCAGATTTACCAAAACAGTTCTGATCGAGTTTAATAAATTTGGCACGGTCATTGATTCATCAGGAGAAAATATCGGTGTAACAATGCGGGATTGATTCTTTTCAAAAATAATATGCTTGCCGAACTTATCTTTGATATGAAGGCTGAGATCTCGTATGCGTTGATAAAGCTTTAATCGATGTTCGAGATCTTCAATGCTCGCCTCTTCTTCTTCGGTGAGGTTAAGGGTTGGAAGGAGTGACTTTGATTTAATTAAAAGGAGTGTCGATGCAATCAAAATAAATTGAGCACTTTCAGCAATGGGAAAATTTTCTCGGGTCTGCACATATGAAATAAAATCATCAGTTACTTTGGCCAGTGAAATATCATTCACGAAAAGTTTTCGCTTTTCAATAAGCGTCAACAGCAGATCAAGCGGTCCTTCAAATGTTTCTGTTTTGATTTTAAAATCTTCGAGCGGCATTGCTTTATTGTAGCAGATTTGTTGTATACTTATCTATATGACTCGAAAATCTTCTCAGCGAGGTTTTACCCTTATTGAGTTACTGGTCGTTATTGCTATTATCGGAATTTTATCTGCCACTGTTTTAGCAACACTAAGTGTTGCCCGCAATAAAGCAAAAGTTGCAAAAGCTCAGCTTGAACTCAAGGCAATTCAAAATGCTTTTCATATGTTTCAGACAGACACTGATGAATGGCCTGGTCATCATGACATCGATGAGATCGAAACCGCAGGTTCAAACGAGATTTGGGATATGACAGCCGCATCAGTCGGCCTCATTGCTACTGATAGTACATATGCTGGATGGACCGGCCCATACATTCAATCGATCAATAATGATCCATGGGGCAATCCTTATTTTTTTGATACTGATTATGATATTGATCCAACTGCGGGTGTCCAGCAAGCTGCCGTTATTGGATCATTTGGTCCAAATGGTGCAGGCCAGAATGTCTACGATTCTGATAATGTCATTATTAAGCTTATAACCGAGTAATCATATCTCTATAATTATATTTCTATTCGACGGGTTCCTCTTCCTTCAAAAATCCGCCGGCCTGGAGTTCCCATAGCTTCTTATAGAGACTATTTTCATTCTTGAGTAGCTCATCATGACTGCCCTCTTCCAATACTTTTCCCTGGTCGATAACAATAATGCGATCCATTTTTCGGATTGTTGAAAGTCGGTGGGCAATGACGATAGTAGTTTTGCCTTTCATCAAGACATCGAGCGCATCCTGAATATAACTTTCAGATTCTGAATCAAGACTCGAGGTAGCTTCGTCCAAAATAAGGATGGGTGCATTTTTCAAAATTGCTCGGGCAATTGCGACGCGCTGGCGTTCACCGCCAGAAAGTTTGATCCCCCGCTCACCTACCAATGTCTCATATCCAAGCGGCAGGTCTTTGATAAATTCTTCACAGTGCGCTAATCGTCCCGCTTCGATCACTTCCTCATCAGTTGCATCGCGTCGGCCATAGCGAATATTTTCCATGAGTGTTCGATGAAAGAGAATTGGATCTTGAGGCACGAGACTTACATTCTCGCGCAAACTCTCGAGAGTAACATGCTTAATATCCTGGTCATCAATATTAATCTGACCGGCAGCTACATCATACAATCGCAAAAGTAATCGAATAAAGGTAGATTTTCCTGCACCTGAGGGGCCAATTAAGGCAATTTTCTCACCACCTTTGATTGAGACATTAATCTCATTTAAAACTGCGCGCGTTTGATTGAAACTAAAGACGACATTTTTTAAATCTATATTTCCACCCATAACGTGAAGTGGAATTGCCCCCGGCAGATCCTTAATCTCATGAGGTGTTTGCATGATCTCCACCATTTCCTTTCCATCAGCATAGCTCTCGTATATTGCCCGTACAACACGTGAGAATCCCCACAGACGCTCACCAAGTCCGATAATATAACTTTGTATTAAGACAAATGTACCAACGGTTAACAAGCCAAGCTGCCAGTATTTGATAGCATAATAAAATACGGCAAATTCAAGAGCAATGATCAGAGCAGATTGCACTGCCTGATTAAAGTTTCCCAATCTCCAGCCAAAAAGAGCGAGATTGGTATGTGTTTCAACCACTTCTTTATATCCCTTTGCTTCAAATCTCTGACCGGTAAAAAGCTGAATAACATTGTTGTTAGCAATTGCATCTGAAAGATATCCTGTCGATCGGGACTCTGCTTCATTGGCCAAGACATCATATTTTACTTTGAAGCGATAAAAACCGTAGTTATACACAAGAAAAATCAAGGCCCAGATCAAAATACCTAACGCGATCTTGGGGTTAATAGTCCATAATACAAACACAATTCCACCCACGTTTATTGTAATAGGTAATATACTCCAAAACAGTTGGTCCAGGATTTTCCCAAACGAGCGGGTATATCTTCCAATCTTTTGGACAAGTGCACCACTAAAACTATTTGAGAAAAATGTATAGGAGTGATCAAGCAAATATTCAAAGGCTCGCTGTTTCAGACGGGCAGGTACTCTATTTTGAAGTGACGCATCGGTCAATGTGGTGATGCGATGACCGACCCACATTAAAATATTTACAAAAAGGATTTTAAAGAGAATGGAAAGGAGTATCGGTGCTGTTGTAGCTCTATCGGCACCCTGAGTCAAGGCATCAAAAAATTGCTTATACAATACAGGAATGTACATTTGGATAACCGACACCGCAATAATTCCGATAATTCCAACCACAAAAATAAACCAATATGGTTTGATGCCATATCCATAGGTTTTAAATACATCCCAAGCCGTTACGGTTGAGACTTTTTTGATTGAGGGAGAAAGTTCTGGCATTTATACTTTATACCACACGAGCTCAGGCTTGTCTTTTTTATAAAGCAGTGTTTTTATTTTCCAGTCTTAATTCCCAATTCCTTGAGCTGCTTTGCAGAAACTTCCGATGGAGAGTCCATCATGAGATCCTTGCCTTCACCTGTTTTAGCAAATGGAATGACTTCACGGATCGAGGATTCATTTTGAAGAAGGGTGACGAGCCGATCTAAGCCCCAAGCAATACCACCGTGTGGAGGTGCCCCATATGAAAAGGCTTGGAGCATATGGCCAAAATTTGCTTCGATTTTATCTTCCGGATAGCCCATGATTTCAAATACTTTTTTAAGCGCTTCAGGAGTGTGATTTCGGATGCTCCCTCCGCCGATTTCAAAACCGTTGAGAGCAATATCATATTGAGTAGTGAGAATTTCGCCGATTTTTTCTTTATTCATCAACCAGTCCATGTGTTCAGGCTTTGGCGCAGAAAAAGGATTGTGTGTGAAGGTCCAACCAGCTTCGCCTGAACCAGTAAGATGTTTTTCATCAGTCTTTTCAAAAAAAGGAAAATCTACAACCCAACAGAAAGCAAGAAGATTTAAATCTTCTTTATTCTCTCTGATATCCGGCCGGTCGTTACCATACTTCTCCATTGATTCTTTGTAGCTAATGCGTGGAAAAGGGATCTGTTGAATTTTCTTTTCCGGAAAAAGCTTAGTAACGATTTCAATGAGCATTTTTTCATTGAGTTGCATTACTGCTTCCTGATCAACGAAACTCATTTCTAAGTCCATCTGAGTAAATTCTGGTTGTCGATCTGAACGTGTATCTTCATCACGAAAACAGCGGGCAATCTGAAAATATTTTTCAAATCCTGCCACCATCAATAACTGCTTGTACTGTTGAGGAGACTGAGGCAGTGCATAAAAATGTCCCTGATCAAGTCGTGAAGGTACAATATAGTCTCGAGCTCCCTCAGGTGTTGATTTAGTCAAAATTGGAGTTTCGATCTCAACAAAGCCCTCATTATCAAGATGATCACGAATAAGCTTAATGACCTTATGGCGAATACGAATATTCTGTTGCATGCGGTCACGTCGAAGATCAAGGTAGCGATATTTCAAACGAGTTTCTTCACCGATCTCTTTTCCTCCACTGCGAATATCCATCGGCGGCGTTTCAGCTTTATTTAAAACTCTAATTGCCAGAATTTCCAACTCAATGTCACCGTTCAATTTATCTTTTTGAATATTGCGCTCTGGGCGGGCGTTTACTTTTCCTTTCACTTCAACAACCCATTCAGATCGAAGCTGCGAACCAACTTCGTGTGCGGCTGTGGCGTTGGGTAAAATGACACCCTGGATTTTTCCGGTCTTATCACGAAAATCTAAGAAAATAAGTTTGCCCTGATCACGGCGAATATCAACCCATCCTGCGATAGTCACTTCCTGCCCAACATGACTTTTTAAGTCACTAATAAAGATTCGTTCCATATAGTAGAGATACTAGCAGAAAAAGAGCATTATTAAAAGACATAAACGAAAAGACCCGCAAGCAATGAAGCGAGCGAGGTCTTGATGTCTGGTTAAGAATGAATGGTGAGAGTGAGGAGAGGATGAGCGGTGAAGTTCTGAAGAAAGGCATAAAGCTTTTCGACTGAACTGACGCTTAAACTCTTCAGACTCTCAAAGAACAATTCATTACTTATCCTGACATGTATACTATATTCTTTTGTGTAAACTATGTCAACAACATTTCAACGCTACAATACATAAAATAATTTTCGTCAAAAAATGTATAAAAATTATCCAAAGAAAAGGTCTGCCCGGGTGGACAGACTTATTGTTTTACTTGCGAGCCGTGTTTGAC
>JALYRQ010000009.1:14159-23096 GCA_030855125.1 bacterium
AGCGTGATGAGACCGGGCCGATGTAGCGGAACCCGTCCTCAGACACTCTTTGTACTTCCCGCCTGATTTCCATACGCGTGAGAACCTCATTGACTTCACTGAGCGGCGCCTTAGTGAACTGCACCACGGCGCCGATCGTGCGTTCCTGCTGTCCATCGCGGAAGAGGAAGCTCATGACGCGGGTTTCGAGCGGTTCGGCCGAAAAGTCGGAAACACCAATATTCATAACTGTACTCCTTCACTTCTAGGGTTTAGTATACCAGCCTCAACAAAAGACGCCAAAGTGTGAATAGTCTTACAGCTGAGCTTGATTTAAGCTTAGTAGAGCTTTACGCCGATCTTTTCCCGCACTTCGGCCATTTTTGCTTCAGCAATTATTTTTGCCTTCATTCCCCCATCTTTAAGTACCTGCAGTACATACTCTTTATTCTTTTCAAGCTCGAGACGTTTCTGTCGAAGTGGTGTAATGAATGTAGAAATGTTTTTTATTAAAATATCTTTTGACTCTTTGTACCCCATTCCGCCGTGAGTATATTTATCTGTGACCATTTCAAATTCTTCTCCAGTAGTAAATAATTTATGCAAAGCAAAAACATTATCTTTTTCAATGTCCTTTGGTTCATCAATACCCTTAGAATCTGTGGGGATACTCATAACAGCTTTTTTGATGGTTTCATCATCAGCAAAAAGCGGAATAGTATTATTGTAGCTTTTTGACATTTTTCTGCCGTCAGTGCCTGGCACAACTTTTACTTCTTCTTTAATTATTTCCTTAGGCAACTTAAATGTTTCTCCATAGGTGTTATTAAACTTAATAGCGGTATCTCGAGCAATTTCAACATGCTGCTTTTGATCCTGACCCACAGGCACGACATCTGGACTATACAGTAAAATATCAGTCGCCATCAGCATTGGATAATCAAATACACCTACACTTATTTCTTTGTTCTTTGCTTCAGCATCCTTAAAAGCATGTGCTCTCATCAAATACGGCATCGTTGTCAGTGTATTAAATATCCAGGTTAATTCTGTATGTGCCTGCACATCGGACTGTTTAAAAAGGACAACTTTCTCGGGATCAAGACCAAGAGCCAATAAATCTGTTATCACCCCAAGAGTATTCTCTGAAAGTTCTTGCTTGTTTTTGACTGAGTTAAGGGCGTGATAGTCCGCGATCATGATGTATGACATATATTCATCTTGGAGATCGACAAATTGTTTCATCGCGCCAAAATAGTTGCCAATATGAGGACGGCCCGTCGGTTGAATGCCTGAAAGCAAGATTTTTTTATTCGATTGACTCATGTAGAAAATAGTAGCAGAAATACAGATATTTTGAAAGCCAAAATGAGGCAAAGAAAAAGACCGGCTTAACCGATCTATTGTGCCTGGGGCGGGGCTGGCTCATCGCTGCCGGGAGCTTGTGCAGGCTTTACCGAAGGCTGGCCTTGCTGTTGCTGCGGCGGCGTCCAGCCCATCCCCGGAACGATGTAATCATCAGCCTCGTGGTGCTTGAAGACTACGGTAACTGTCTTTGGGATCACTCCGACCTCCGTGTTGAAATGGCAAACGTGTTCTCGAATCTCTTTATATAATAGACGATGCCGGCGGAATACTCAAATGCCCAGAGAGGGTATGGGCTTTATCAATAGCTTTGAGCTCAATATAAAACTGTGAGCCTTTGCCTGAACCTTCCGATTCAGCCCAAATGCGGCCTTCGTGAGCTTCGATCATTTGTTTTGCAACGTACAATCCGAGACCTGTGCCCAAAATATTTGCTTCGTTTGCGTTTGATGCACGGGTAAATTTCTGGAATAGTTTTGGAATCGTATTTTCTGGAATACCTACACCTGTATCTGCAACCTTAATAAGTATTCGGTCATCTTTTTTAGTAACCGATACATCGATGCTTCCCTGCTGAGTATATTTAATTGAGTTATCCAAAATATTTCCGAAGATCTGTTTGAGCTTGCCTCGGTCTGCATGGACGAAGTTCTCACTGTTCTGATCATGAGTAAAATTCAATACCAAACCTCTGCGATCAACATTCGGTTTGTATTCGGTTATAACCTGCTGTACGAGCTCATCAACATTGAAATCAGAAAAATCATACTTCATTCTTCCCTGTTCAATTCGTGAGACATCAAGGAAGTCACCCACAATAGTGACCAGGTTGTTGGTTGATTCTGATACTACCCCAAGCGCACTATCAACTTCCGTTGACACATCTCCATAATCTCCTTCACGAATAAGCGAAATATATCCCTTAATCGCCGTCAACGGCGCTCGAATCTGATGTGTCGCAAGTGAAATAAATTCTGTCTTCAACTGATCAAGTTCCGTAAGCTTTAGGTTGGCTGTTTTAAGCTTTTTATTCGTTGCTGTAAGCTCCTTATAAAGGAATGCTTTATTGAGTGCAACTGCAATAACATCCACAAAACTTGAAATTGTATCTTTTTCAAACTGTGATAATTTCTCATGATCTCTATCTTCACCGAGGAGTAAGACCGCCACCAGTTCCCCATCAATCATTAGTGGATACGCAAAAAAAGATTTTATATGAGTTTTCCTATTTAAAAGTTCTACAGACTGTTCATCTATATTGTTATACCAAATTCTATCAATACCATGAGTTTCAGTATTTACTCTATTATGGAGTAAGGGAATAAAAAAATCGTTTTTCTGTATTTCAGTTATTTCACCTGATATATCAACTTTTGATTCTTTTAAGTCTGACGCAAATTCATTAGAAAGTGATATTGCTAATGGTTTCAGTCTACTATCATCAACTATATATATGCTTACTAACTCAAGCTCTAGAGCCTCTTTTACTGTAAAAACGATTTTTTCACACAGTGGTGTTGGCTCAAGCTCAAGGATACTAATCTGATATAACTGTCTAAGTAAGGATAAAGTTTTATTAGTAACTGCGAGCTGATGGTTCTGCTGATATAAATTTTCAGTAATCGATTTTAAATCTTCTTGTACAGAACTATCTTCCTTTTTTTGTTTTTTACTTAAAAATTCGAACATGTAATTACATCATTCTATCGTGATCGATAAGTTTTCGATTCACTATCTTAAACTTGATGGAATTTGATTCGGATCCAAATCACCAATAAGTTTTGATGCAGCTTCTTTACATACTTCTCTTGAAGCTCGCCCGAATAGATGTTCATATTGACTTACAAGATTATCTACAACAACTGGGGCTGTTTCTTGATTCTCAACATAAACTTCTCCCTTCTTTTGATCAACAATATGAAGACCACTAACCTTGCTTGCTTCTCTCCAAGCGATTGGCCCTATGATAAGCTCCTGTTCTTTTATTATTCTTGTTATGATTTGATCAATAGTTGTCATGTTTGATCAATTAAATTATTTAAGCTCAACAATATACGGAAAGTATCAACTCTATTTCTATTATATACAATAATTAGTTATGTGTATACACAGCTATTATTATTCACATATCGTGTTAGGATATAGTTGAGTTCAATTATACAACTTAATTTAAAAATGTCATCCCATGTCTTCAGAACTACTAGTGGCTATAGGTGCAGGATTGGGTGGAATGCTTGGTTGGGGTCTAGCAGATTTCTTTGCTAAAAAAACAATTGATGAAATCGGTGATGTTGTTACTCTCGCCTGGGGACATGTCTTTGGAACAGCAACATTATTTATCGTGGCAGTTTATCAAGTGGTGATAAACAAACAATCGGTTGAAGTTGCAACTGATTATAGAACTCTTACTCTTTTAGTAACGTTCGGTATAATACAGGCAATTATATATTTACTTTTATATATAGGATTTGGAAAAGGACAAGTTTCAGTTCTCAATCCTATTTTTGCATCATTTTCAGGTATAACAGCAATACTATCAATTGTACTTTTAAATGAAACAACATCTGGGAGTTTAGCTATCGGACTTACAGCAATATTCATTGGAATATTATTAGTAAGTATTGATTTCAAGGCATTAAAACATAAACGAAGAGTAAGCTTTACTCACATCCCAGGGTTTAAAGAAGTAGTAATAGCAACTATTTTTGCAGCAGTATGGACTTTATTCTGGGATATATTTTTAGGTGGATCAGATTGGCTTTCTTACACTCTATATATGTATTCCTTTATGACAATTGCAATAATTATAATTGCAATTGTTAGGGGCATAAATTTATTGAAGATTAAATCGGGCATGTGGGTTTACTTAATTTTAATAGGAGCGTTTGAAATAGTAGCTTACCTAGCTATTGCTTGGGGATACAGTACGACAAACAAAACAAGCATAGTAGCTCTTCTTAGTGGTGCTTTCTCTTTACCAACTGTAATTCTAGCTAGACTATTCTTAAAGGAAAAAATAACAACTAATCAAACAGTCGGGGGGTTGATAATTGTTACTGGGATAATTTTGCTATCTGTGTTATAATAACGAGAATTTAATCCAAAATTCATGATTCAATTTGACCCTGAGTTCCTTGATAAGGTTAAGTATGAAACTCCTTTTTTTATTTTTAGTAAAAAGAAGATTATTAATAATTATAAAACTTTTGAAAAACTGTTCCCAAAGGCACACATCTTTTATGCAATGAAGGCAAATTTCGAACCTGAAATTCTAAAGATACTGTCCGATGAAGGTAGTGGTTTTGAAGTTGCATCAATGTATGAACTTGATATGTTGAAAGCAGCAAAGGTTCCTCCTGAAAAAATTATTTATGGAACATCAGTTAAACCACTTTCTCATATAAAAAGTTTTCATGAATATGGTGTAACTAAGTTTGCTTTTGACTCACTTGGTGAATTAGAGAAAATTGCTGCTGCTGCACCAGGAGCATCAGTATATGTAAGAACGATAGTAAATGATTCAGCAAGTGTTTTTAAATTTTCAGAGAAATTTGGGACCGACATGAGACACATTGCTGGCTTATTACACACTGCAGCAGATTTAGGTTTGGATCCTTATGGTATTAGTTTTAATGTCGGTTCACAATCAAGTAATTTAAAAGCATGGGGGGATGCGATTTGTGAGTTAGTGCCAATTATTAAGGAATTAGATGAAGCTGGAATACGAATAAAAGCTATTAATATAGGCGGTGGATTTCCTTGCCAATATGGATCTTCACAGATTGTTCCTGAACTCATTGATATCGCTGAATATACTGCTTCTTGCCTAAAAAAGTTACCCTATGAAGTTGATGTGATGATGGAACCAGGAAGAGGTATTGTTGGGAATACGGGATTACTGATAACAAGTGTAATTGCAAGAGTCCAAAAGGATCATAATACATGGTTGTTTTTAGATGCTGGAGTTTTCAATGCATTATTTGAAGCACTTGCGTACCAGGGATCAACCCGTTATCCAATATCATGCACTAGAACAAAATATGATGTTGGTGAAAAATTGTTTGCGCTTGCAGGACCCACAGGCGATAGTACAGATATTATTACAAGAGAGGCTCTTTTACCTAAAGATATTGATGTTGGTGATAGAGTCATTATTCATAATGTGGGTGCTTACACCCTTACTGCATCAAGCAACTTTAATGGATTTCCAAAGCCGAGTGTATATTATATTTGACATATAACTCTGGCGTAATAAGATTAATACTATGAGACCAAATATCTATCAAAAAGTCCTACTTTCCTTCCTACTTATTCTAGTTATTTTTTGGGCATATCTATTTATTAATGATAGTACTGAGGGATTTAACAACTATTTCTACTCATTCTTATTTGGACTTACACCATTCATAGGTGGACTTATTGCAATGTATAAGTCCTTTATGTGGGGTGGATTTAAAAGTGCCGTAGGCAAAGCAGTATTTTTTGTAGGTCTTGGAGTATTCAGTTGGGGTTGTGGGGAAATGATCTGGTCATACTATAATTTTTTTATGGGAGTACCCGCTCCATATCCTTCACTTGCTGATATAGGTTTTGCCCCAAGTATTTTCTTCTATGGTCTCGGCGCCGCATTTCTTTCACAGGCTACTGGTGCAAGATTTGGACTTAGAAGCAAAGTTGCTAGAGTCTTTGTTGTAATTGCTCCTATTATTGTATTTTTTGTTTCATATTACTTTTTAATTATCGTAGCTCGTGGCGGTGTATTAATTCCAGAGAATGAGACCTTCCTAAAAGCAGTGCTTGATATTGCTTACCCGTTTGGTGACTTCGTAGCACTATGTTTAGCAGTTATTATTTCTGGATTATCATTTCAATATTTTGGCGGTCAATATAAATATGATGTGGTTGCAATTCTTGTTGGGCTGGGACTTATGTTTATTGGAGACGCAATGTTTTCTTATACAACAACAGTCGGAACATATTATAATGCTAATTTAGGAGACTTATTTCTGACTTTGGGAACATCTGCACTCACCTACGGTGTCTTGGGATTCTGTAAGATCAAGAGTGCGCATAAGGCGTAAGTTTAAAATCAAAGTAACAAAAAATGGGGCCGACTGCCCTTTTTTTTATGCACAATTTTCCCAGACACCAGTAGTGGGATCTAGGACAGCAATTCTATCACCGCCAACACAGTCACCATCTTGATAATATGAAACTTCAATCGAAGTTAGTGCGGTTGGCACCCCATTTGGAAGTACTCCGGCACGAGTATAGAGGAATTCCACTGTCTCACCCGGTTCCTTGCCCTCAAATCGAAGATCAAGTAATTTTAGACCTTGCTCATCATTAATCTCACGAAGGGTTTCCTGTTTTTCTACTGATTCAACTCGCTTTGCAATGACTTCCATCACCTCAGCTTTGCTAGGTATTCGCTCTGGTCCTTTTTCAAATGATTTTTCCATACCATCATTATATCAGAGTCAAAATAACCAAAGAAAAACCACCGTTCGCACGTGCTACTGAGTGGGTTAAAATTCCGGCGTACCGGGCGGCCATTGGTGTGCCGTATCGCGGCCAAGGGCCTGCATCAGGGCTCTCGGGTCGAAGAATTCCTCCGGTACCTCGGTGATGACACAGCGGCTGATGCCTGTGCCACAACGTTCGCCGGTGAATTCGCCGATCCACGAATTCCGATCTTTCTTGGCGAAGGTGTAGTGGATGTGATCGGCGCGCTGTTCGTACTTCTTGATGAACCGAACCTCATCTTCGGTGATGCGGATATTCATGAGCAGAGACGCGCCGAATGTGTCCTGCATCCGGCCAGCGAGCTCCGGCATCGGCAAAAGGTAAAAGGTCCTCCGGAAGCCAGATCGCTCCGGCGTACATGAACTGCCCGAGCTCTCTGCCCACCAGCACGCAAGTACCGATTTCGGGCCTCATGCCCAGCGTGAAATACTGGTGGTCCTGGAAGAAAAGCCCATGTATCAGATATGCCACAGTATGGCCTCCTGTTGTGTTTGTGCCCCTGACGGATATACTACCTCACCATTGCCTTTTTGGGAATAATGAGTAATATTACGGCCAGACCCTCACCCCAATGGAGAAAATCCATGCCTCATCAAGGCCTGCTCGAACTGCTCGATGAACGCGAGTACGAACGCAACTGTCTCATCGGAGACCTCAAAACGAAGATCATCCACAAGGAGGACGAGCTTGGCGGCAAGAAGCTCATGGCCGCGGCTATCCTCTACGGAGGCCTCCACAACCTTCTGCCGGGAGGACGTGAGCCCCTGCCTAACTTTATCCTCGAGGCGGTGACTGACGATCCCAACGGTGCGGAGCTCATCAATCAGTACGTCAAGATGGTGATGTTCCTCAAGGATACGATCAAGAAGCGCATCCAAGCGTTTACCCAGGTGGAGGCTGAGCGCTTCGTTATTGTCAGCGTGCTCACGACATGGGCTCTGCAGACAATCACACAGGATTTTCACGCAGACTTCCTGCGGGTGACCCAGTCCGAGCGCGAGCAGTTCCTCCGCGATGTCGGCAAGCTCCCATAGCCCAGCTCCCCAGCTCGGCTATTTTCTTTTATAAAAACAAGCGGCAATGATTCTATAACAAAAAGGAGATCCTTTTTAAATCCCCTCTTTTTTGAGTTCTTCTATGAGTTTTGAGGCAGAGCGGGAGAGTTTGGTGGGAAGCTGGATGTGGACTTTGACCAGGATGTCGCCGCGGCGGCTGCGATCAACAGGTACACCCTTGCCTTTGACCCGCATGATCTCGCCATTATTGACGCCCTGAGGGATTTTAAGGACGAGTGTACCATCGAGTGTCTCCAGATTATGTTCTCCGCCCAATAATGCTGTGGTGAGCTTTATATTGAGATCTGTGACCAAGTTTATGCCTTCCTTCTGATACAGATTATGCTTTTTGACATGCACCTTGATATAAAGATCTCCCGGAATGCCGCCCGCCACTGCCTCACCCGCTCCGCTTAATCGGATCACTTCCCCATTGTCGATACCGGCAGGAATTTTGATGGTAAATTCTTCCGGCTTTTTAAGCACTCCGATACCGTGACAGGTCTTACATTTCTGAGTTGGTACCTTGCCTATACCGTTACACGTATTACAGGTGCGGACTGTTGTAAACTGGCCGAGGAATGAACTTTTGGTTTCGTGAATTTTTCCTTTGCCGTTGCAGGTCGCACAGGTTTTCATTTCGGTGCCCGGTTCTGCGCCTGATCCTGCACAGTGTTCGCATTGAGATGTTTTGTTGAGGAGAATTTTGCGGTCTACACCAAAGACTGATTCCTGAAACGTAATTTCTGCATCAATTGAGATATCAGCGCCGCGCTTTTGCCGTGTGCCGCCTCGGCCTCCGCTGCCAAAAAATTGTCCGAAGATATCTCCAAGATCAATGTCTTCAAAGCCTGCGCCGCCTTGTTGGAATCCAGAGAAATCAAAGCCTCCAAATCCGCCACCAGGTCCACCTGCACCAGGAGCATCGCTGAATACACGGCCGTAGGCATTGTACTCGGCACGCTTTTTGTCATCAGAAAGAACGGCATAGGCTTCGGTTGCTTCCTTAAAC
>JALYRQ010000036.1 GCA_030855125.1 bacterium
AATATTTTGGTAGTGGGCGCGGACCTCGGGATTGCTTCGGAGTAATAATGCGGTTTTTAAAAGGAGGTCATCAAAGTCCAAGGCTTTCTCAGCCTTGAGTTTCTTTTCATAGCGCTGCCAGACTTCTGCCACAAGTCGTGGGAAAAACTGATTGCCGGCTTTGGCGGTAAATGTTTCAACAGTATGGAGGTTTCCCTTCTCACGTGAAATGGCATTGAGGACTTTACCCGGCTCAAATTGCTTTGGATCAAAGCCCGCTTCTTCAATAGATTCTTTAACTGCCCGCTTAGCATCATTTTTATCAAAGATGGCAAAGTGGCGAGGCATATCAATAAGGCGTGAATTCTCTTTTAATATGTGAACACCCAATGAGTGAAAGGTGCTCATGAAGGGCTTTTCTTTAAATGAGATAGGCAAATTGAGCTCCTTGTCTTCATGCAAGAGTTTCTCCACCCGTTCTTTCATTTCTTTGGCTGCCTTGTTAGTAAAGGTAATTGCCAGAATATCCTTGGGAGCGACACCTTGCTTAATAAGGTGCAATATTCTAAAGGTAATTGCTTTGGTCTTGCCTGCTCCCGCTCCTGCGAGGATCAAAATTGGTCCATCTTTGTGTTCGACTGCTTCTTTTTGCTGAGGATTTAAACTGTCCAAATAGTGCATAAGACTACCACTATATCATCTTTAGTTCGAGGTAGAAAACTAATTGGTTTCTTGGGGATACCGCTTAGCAAATTTGGTAAAAATATGGAGAAATCCGATAGCAAGCCGCTTGAGGATATGAGCTTTTTGAGCTGGAGCGAGCGCGGGCCTGTCTGCGGAGGCAGATTCTTTTGAAAGGATCTGTTCAAGTTCGGTGAAGATTGATTCTATAGGTTCAGTATAGGTCGTCGCAAGTTCTACTCGTTCAAGAACAGCTGACTGAGTATTGGTGTCATGGGAATGAGTATCATGGATTTCAGTCTGAGGAGCGATGTCGATTGAGGTTGAGATGATCGGGCTCGTGATGAATCCTGGCAGGGTTTCATAGTAGTCAGATGCCACACTTGGTTCTTCTGTGAGGATCATCGGCATAACTACCACTTCTTCAAGCTCGGGCAGGTTAATCACCTTCTCTTCTTTCTTTGAGCGGGTTCGTTTGGTTTTTATTTTTGTTTCAATCTTTGGAATCTGTGGAACTATTTTTGTTTTTCGAGCGAGGATTTTTTTATTCGCAACAACTTTTTTAATTATTTTATTAACCTGTGATGAAGAAATTTTTTTAGTTGGAGAAATATTTTTAGAAACGACTTTCATATATGAATTTTATCACGCAAACTGACTCTGAGCGACCTGTGGATATCTGGTTGACTTCCTTTTCAGATAGTCTATTATTACTGAGTCAGCGGCATTCCCCGCTTGACATCCAGACTCAGCTGATTGATTATAATGGCTAATTAAAGCCATTTAACGATAGTACGACCGCATTCCCTCTTATTTTTAGGCTTATTCTACAGATCCCACAGGATCCAAATCGAAGCAAGGTGCAACTGCTCGGTTCGGTGACAAAACATGTTGCGGTTGGCGTGCTTATTGCACAACTTGTATTACCCCTGCCGCATTCCATTTTTACGAAAACAGCTGAAGCTGGTATCATTTCAGCAGTCTCAAGTCTTTTTGGCCTCCGAGCTAATGTTGACTACGAGGCAGACAAGACTAATTCTCAGAAAATGCCTTTATTAGAGGCCCCTTTGAACCCCCTAGCGACCGCATCAGATGAAGAAGTCCAGAAAGTATTAGCTACTGTTTCAAAAGTTGAAGCTATTCAGACTTTGAAAGAGGAGTTATATGATGAAGGAGGTAATCATACTATTACTAATTACACGGTACAGGCAGGTGATACCGTCAGCGGCATTGCCGAAAGATACAATATTTCAGTAAATACTGTCCTTTGGGCCAATGATCTCCGCCGAGATAGCAAGCTTAAGGTGGGTACTAGTCTCATTATTCTGCCTATTTCAGGCGTAAAGCATGCGGTAAAGTCAGGCGACACCCTTCAGAGTATCGCACTCAAATATAAGGGAGATGCTACCGAGATCATTGCTTACAACGATCTCCTAGGCGATAAGATCACGGTTGGGGATGAAATTATGATCCCAGACGGCGAAATGGTTGCAAAGCCTGCTCCCGTAACTGCAAAAACCGTCGTAGCCAAGGCTGCAAGTGCGGCGCTCGGAGTAAATGTAGCCAAGGCTCAGAGCGCTTCAGCAAGTTCAGCTTCAAACAGCGGTTACTATACCCGACCAATCAGTGGCGGAACTCGAACTCAGGGTATCCACGGCACCAACGGTGTAGACTTGGCAGACTCATGTGGAACTCCACTGTATGCAGCAGCCGGCGGAACTATCACCATTGCCAAGAAGAACGGGGCATGGAATGGAGGATACGGTAATTACGTGGTGATCAATCACTCAAACGGCTCACAAACCCTCTATTCACATATGGAAGGTGTCTATGTATCAGAAGGCTCAACCGTTGAAAAAGGCGCTTCAATTGGCACTGTCGGAGCTACGGGTAAGGTTCAGGGTAGTACAGGTTGTCACGTTCACTTCGAGATCCGGGGCGGCGGACGAAATCCATTCTAAATTTTTATATTAGTTCAATTTCTTAGGCCGATACTGCAAGGCCTCAAGGATACACTCTTTATTTACATACTCGAGATGGCCCAAATCAGCAATGGTTTGGGCCAATTTCATGATTCGATGGTGTGCCCTTCCCGACAAACCCAGTCTTTCTGAAGTAGCGTTCAAGATATCTTTGGCCGGTTGGTCGATTTTAATATAGGTGTGAATGTCTCGAGCACTCATTTCGCTGTTAGTTGAGATGCTTCTGGAGTGGTTAGCAAAACGATTTTTCTGAATTTCACGAGCTTTTTCTATTCTTGCTCGAACGGTAGTAGTACTTTCTCCTCCTATCTGCCGTTCTGTCAGCGCTTTATGATGAACTGCCGAGACTTCGGTCCAGATATCGATACGGTCTATGACTGGTCCGGAGATCTTGCGTTGATAGCGCGTCACTATATTGTGAGTGCAGGTACATTCCTTCCCTTGGATTCCATAATTGCCACAGGGGCAAGGGTTCATGGCCACAATTAAGATAACGTGAGCAGGGAATGTCATAGTGCCGCGAGCGCGGGATATGGTAACCGTTCGTTCCTCAAGCGGCTGGCGTAATGAATCTATCACTTTTCGGTCAAACTCCGGAAATTCATCCATAAATAACACTCCGCGATGTGCTAGGGTGATTTCTCCTGGTTTTGGAAAAGTTCCTCCCCCAACAATTGAGATATAGGAAGCGGTGTGATGGGGGGAGCGGAACGGCGGTTGCATTACTAATTCGTCATTGAGTGTCCCTGCCACTGAATGAATTGATGACACTTCAAGTACATGATCAAACGAGAGTCCGGGCAATAGATGCCGGAATGCCCGCGCGAGCATAGTCTTCCCTGTTCCCGGCGGCCCATACATAGCAATGTTATGTCCGCCTGCGGCGGCAATCTCCAATCCGCGCTTTGTCCCCTCTTGTCCATAAATGTCAGCCATATCAATATCATTCCCTACCTGCTCGAATGTTATTTCCGTCGGGGGCTGAGGCTCGATCTTGCCGCGCGCTGCTCCATTCTTTTCCCCACCCCTTTCGCCATCCTCTCCCCGCTTGAGATTAATGTGATCAATAATTTCTTTTAATGTTTTTGCCGGATAGACCGTAATTCCAGAAATCAGTGCCGCTTCCCGACCATTTTCATAGGGCACAAATATTTCTGAAAATCCTTGTTCTTTTGCTTCTTTCGTCAGCGGCAGTACTCCCCTCACCGGCCGGAGTTGTCCATCGAGTGAAAGCTCACCTAAAAATAGTTTCCCTTCAGGATTACACTTAATATCTTGGGATGCGAGTAAATATGCCAAAGCCATCGGCACATCAAAACTTGGCCCTTCTTTTTTCAGATCTGCCGGTGCGAGTGATACGACAACTTTTTGGTTTTTGCTCTTTGGTGAACTAAATCCTGAATTTTTAATTGCAGCTGATAACCTGTCTTTTGATTCTTCAACTGCCTTATCGGGTAATCCAACAATACCAAACGAATGCAGGCCTTTTGATAGATCAACTTCAATAGAAATAATCGTCGCCTTTGTTAAATTTGCCTGGGCACTATATATTTTTGCAAAGCTCATGTATCAAGCATACATAAGCGAGTTAAAGGAAAAATAAAATGCCCTGTTGGGCATTTTATTAAGAATTCATATGCTGCTTACACGTTTTGGCAGCGGGGTTGGCGGAGAGTCGGTCGTCTTCGATATGTTTGTTGCAGACTTCGCAGGTGCCGTAGGTGCCGGCTTCCATTTTTGCGAGTGCTGCGTCAACTTCCATCAAACGCTGCTCGAGTTCGTGTACAAGTGCTGTATTGTTTTCGTACGAGCTGATCTGATCCCCCACTTCATTTGCATCAGCACGCAAAATATCAAGGTCATCATGTTTTGCCTGCCAGTCAGCAGGACTTCTTGAGTTCTTTACCGTACCAATTTCACCGAGCTCACGCACTAGTAATTGACGTTCTGAGTCGAGCTTCCCCTTAAATTCAGCGGTATTATTATTCATACGTTTATGATATCAAGTTGCACCTGCATTGCAACAATTACTGTACAAATTGAGACGTACTGAGACGGCCTAATATTTCAATGAATGTTTCCTGATTTGTGGTGATGACAATAGTTTCCTTGTCAGTCAGCGCATACAAGAGGATCGATTGACCTTCGGCATTTTTTGAAATTCGGGCATCTTTGTTTCGGATAATCATATCGCTAAACGTAAGCAGTTCCTCATTTGTTGAAAACCCTACCGAGCGTAAAAAGTTTTGAATATCTTCGGTCATGCTTTTTTCCCACTGAAGCATGCCGCCAAATCCGGTGTCGTATGAGACTGTTTTGAAAATGATGAATGGTTCCTGAGCCGCCTCTTTCATATGGTAGCCGATCACAAATTCATTGCTGAGTGATCGTGCCAAATGTGAGGGCATGGTTATGAGCTGCGAAGTGATTGCATTGACCGGCAACGGTGTGGCTCGATCACGCGTGGTGCTGCTTCGTTCATCGGTAAAGGTAAAACGAGCAAGTGTGCCCGCTTTGTTCTCTGATCCACTTGCGGCAGTACCCATGGAAAAAATAATATCTTCATTGGCGGTGATCGGGATCACATGTTCAACCTCGGTTGAAATAATGCGGGATTTTGTTTCAAGCGGAGTAGAGGTGTCATCGATCTGCTGTTTCACTAAATACACGATAAGATATGAGACGACACTGCCCACAATTAAAATAGCAATAATCGGGATCAAGAATGCATGTTTTTTTATTTCGATTGTGGCAGTCTGTCTTTTTTCTTGTTCAGCAACGGCAATATTGATCATTGAAACCTCTTTTTGTTTCATTGCCTCAGCAATTGCGGATTGATAGGTGTGAATACTCTGGAGCGGTTTTTGACCCTCCGTAGCATCTGGAGAATTTTTTTGTGAATCTTCTTCATTCATAGTTATTAAAGTATATCATTAGGTTGACGAGCGGAACAGTATTTATTATGCTAGAAAAAGGTTCCATGTAATTTTGTTTAGTTTTGTGTTGATAGGATGTCAATGTATTGCTAAACTTGGGAGGTCCAATGCGCTTACGTGACCAGGGCGACGGTCTCGAACGCCAGCAAGGTGTCGAAGAGACCCGTGAACGGCAGTTCGAGCAGTCGTTTTTGTACGACGATGATAGCGACCCACATCGGGCTCGCTATCAGAAGCCAGGCATTCCGCTCGAACGAGTGTTCTGTCTCGACCTTTCCGAGGGGGGCGGCAGCTGACTACGCGTCGGCCGATAACAAAAAAGTCCTGTACCCACGTTCGCGTGCGGTACAGGACTTTTCTTTACTCCTCGATACTTCCCTTTTCCCTATTCAGTTTCAGGTTCGTGGTGATCTTCTCTTTGTTCGTAGGGCTCATCAATAATCGCTTTTGGTTCAATTACCGGCTTTTCGCTGGTAGGACCATTGTTTTTGTGTCGGTAATTTTTCAATCGCTTATCATTGCGCGGATTATATCCGAGCAAGTATTTGCGAGGGTTTCCCGACAGGTCGATGAATTCATCGGCTGCTTCTTTGAGTCGCGCTGATGAAGAAGCCCCAAACGAAGCCACTTCAACTTGGCAGCCGTGCGTTGTTTGTAAATATTCCACAAGCGGCACAAAGTCCCCATCCCCTGTTACAAGAATGATACTATCGAGCTTTGCCGCCATTTTTATCGCATCAACTGCAAGACCCACGTCCCAGTCAGCTTTTTTTGCTCCACCAACGAAGACCTGGAGGTCTTTGGTCTTGGCTTCAATACCCATTTTTTCTAGTGCATCGAAAAAGTTTCGTTCCTCACCTGATTCGGTGGTGATCACGTACGCGATGGCTCGAATGAGCGCTCGGCCGGCTAATGCATCTTTGACGACTTGGCCGAAGTTTACTCGGCACTGATAAAGGTTTTTTGCGCTGTGGTACAAGTTTTGGGCATCGATAAAAATCCCCACGCGCTGTTCCTTATGTTTGATTACTGACATATATAAAAAATTCTACTAAATTATTAAAACCAACATGCTAACCTAAATACTAAAGGCGTGACCCGAAGATCACGCCTTTAGTATATTATGATTTCTTCTTAAGGTTAAGTTTCTTCACTAGAGCGCCGTATCGTTTTGGCTCTTTCTTTGCGAGGTAGTTGAGGTGTGATTGTCGATCCGCTACCATCTGGAGAAGGCCTCGTCGTGAGTGCTTGTCCTTAGCATGGATTTTCAAATGATCGGTCAATTCTACAATCCTCTTGGTAAGGATTGAAACCTGAACTTCCGGTGAGCCTGTATCTCCAGCCTTTACGCCTGCTTCTTTAATGATTTTCTGCTTCTTTGCCTTTGTTAGCATGATTGTAGCATCATATCATAAAACAATATTTTGCGCA
>JALYRQ010000061.1 GCA_030855125.1 bacterium
TCTCCTGGGTTTGGGAACTCGTTACCAGACCACATATTACACATTTCAGCAATAATTACAAGCTTGGAGGTTCAACGATTGCCGGCAGGGTGGGCTTCACAAATTTTGTGTAGAGCTTGAAAAATATGACGTGGAGAAACAGGGTGAGGGCAAAATAAAAAAGGATATTGCTTAACACATATGAACCGCCAGGTCCAAAGGCAAATGTATTAATAACGACATCATTTTCAATATAATTTGTGACGTGAAAAAAGTGAGGCCAGCCGCGGATAATGCGATATTGAGTGCCGCTATTACCTCCAAAAGCAACGATGAGAGAAATAGCGGTTATAACGATCGAACTCAATGCCAGAATAAGAAATGTTTTAATACGAATCCGCTGCTTATATAACTTTGCCATTATTAATGTTACCGCAATGAGGAGCAATGAAGTGATAACAATATTCATGAAAGGGATCATACTCAACAGTATATCATTAGATTAATAGTCTTTTAAGGTGTACTATTTACTCTATAGGTACAAGCTAATTTTAATACATATGAACAAAAAATTATGGGCGGGGATTGCAGGGGTAGTGGTACTTTTGATTCTGATCGTTGCAGCCATGAATATGAACAAAGATGAGGCTGCCGTAGTTCCAAATGAAAATGAAAACCAAGTACAGGGAACAGAGACCAGTCAGCAGTCATTAAAAGAGATTATAGCAAGCAACAAGCCGGTTAAGTGCGAATATTCAAGCGTGCAGCCTGATGGTTCATCGGTCAGCGGGACTTCATATGTGGCAAATGGAAAAGTTCGTGGAGATTTCTCAAGTACCATTAATGGAACCGCAATAACCGGACACACCTTGATCGACGGTACTACCATGTATACCTGGGTTGATGGCCAAAAAGAAGGATTCAAATTAGCAATAAATACGAGTGGCTCATCAACACCTTCAAATCAAGCTGTGGATCTTGATGCAAAAGCAGATTATGACTGTTCATCATGGAATCCTGATACGGCAAGTTTTGTACTTCCAACCAATATTACGTTCACTGATATGAGTGCATATATGAACACTCAAGGCGGCGCATCAGTTCCCCAGCGATAACTAGCGATAATTTCGCAAAAGAAAAACCACCGGGTTGGTGGCTAGGGTTGGCTCGTGGACATCTTTTGGTTGTGTTCCTTGATGTCCGCCTCAACTTCACTTGAGTACTGATCGATCTCCTTGCGGAGTTTCTCCAGAACTTGCAGGCATATTAGGTCAACTTCAGCAACCGTTTTGCCCTTGATGTCGCCCATCAGGTCTTCTTGATTCTGGATGGGCTCCGCGATCTCGGTGCCTGTTGCATAAGCGCGGAGGCAGGCCTTGAACTCGGTGTACCATTCGAGCTCTTCAAATCGCGGTGTGGACGGGAAGAAGTTGAAGTTGAAGGCCTCCAGATCCTCACCTTGAAGCGGCAAGGCCTCTCTTCGCTCTGCGTGGCGCAAGAACAACATCATGTCCTGATACTGCTGAGCGCAGGCGGGGAAGAGCTTGTCCTCGCGCATGAGGGCTACTTTGTGCCGGGCCAAGGACATCAGTTTGTCGATGTCCGCTTGGCTGACTTCGGTCATCTGCATCTCGCGGACCTCAAACTCAACATCCCCGGCCGGCACAGCGCCGATCTTCTTGAGGAAGTGCTCGGGCGTGAGCTTCTCAGTCTGGGGCTTTGGCGAACAACCGCTCGTTGCGATCAGCACCAGCACGAGGGTTATGAGGGTTGTGACGACGATCCAGACTCGCAGGCTTTTCACGGGTGGCTCCTTCCAAAAGGACAGGGAACTTCAGGTTCTGCCATAACAATGCCTCATTTATAGGGAAAGTCAAGAAGCGTGACAACTTTTTAATATATAAATAACTCCCCGCACGACATGGTGTCGCGCGAGGAGCTTCAGCGGGTATGGTTGAACAAAATTGATTCCTGACTATAATAATAGCAGAGTAGCTCAAAACCCGAAAGTGAGGTAGGAATGTGTGAGCAGAAAGAGGGAAGAAGTTCTCGAGCGGTGAGATGTCCCACCTGCGGCGTCCCATTTATTTGCATGTACAAGAACATGGTCTGTCCCAACTTCCAACAGCACGCCCGGCTGCGTCAGGAGCAAGCTGCCAAGCTGGAGCAGCAGGCCATTCCACCTATTCCGGCCAGATCTAAACCTCTGCCAGGCCCCCATTAACC
>JALYRQ010000010.1 GCA_030855125.1 bacterium
AAATTCCTCAGCTTGAAAAAGAAATGGATACCAAGAGCAAGCGCTTGAAGAAGCTTCAGAGTTCCCGCCGTATTCTCCGCGAAGAAATTACTGAACAGGATGTTGCTGATGTTGTATCAAAGTGGACAACTATTCCAGTTTCTCGAATGCTCGAAAGTGAAGCAGAAAAACTTAATCGAATGGAAGATGATCTTAAGCGACGGATTGTGGGACAAGATGAAGCAGTTAAGAAAATTGCTGATACCGTTAAGCGCTCACGTGCCGGAATTTCAGATGAAAATCGCCCTATCGGCTCATTCATTTTCCTAGGACCTACCGGAGTTGGTAAAACTGAGCTCACCAAAGCCTTGGCAGAATTTATGTTTGATGACGATAAAGCGTTGATCCGACTCGATATGTCAGAATTTATGGAGAAGCACTCAGTTTCAAAATTGATCGGTGCTCCAGCAGGATATGTTGGATATGAAGAAGGCGGTTCATTTACCGAGATGATCCGACACCGACCATACTCAGTCATTCTTTTTGATGAAATTGAGAAAGCTCATCCAGAAGTATTCAATATCTTGCTTCAGGTGCTCGATAACGGTCAGCTCACCGACTCAAAGGGCCGAAAAGTAAACTTCAAGAACACGGTTATCATCATGACTTCGAACCTTGGAGCTCAGTATATCGATAAAATGCAGAGATTTGGATTTAGTTTCGATATCACAAACCAGAATGATTACAACGATGTAAAAGAGCGCGTCATGGAATCTCTCAAGGATTTCTTCAAACCAGAATTTCTCAACCGAATTGATGATATTGTGGTCTTCGATATTCTCTCACGTGAAGCGATCCGTAAAATTGTGGAAATCCAAGTGGGTCTTATCAAACAGCGCTTGGCCTCAAAAGAAATTAATCTTGAGATCAATCCGGAAGTGTATGATTATCTTTCAAAAGAAGGATACAATCCGCAGTACGGTGCACGTCCACTCAAGCGTTTGATCCAGAATAAAATCCTTACTCCGGTTGCATCATTCATTATCTCAAAGAATATAATGAAAGGCGGCGCGATCACTGTCGGCCTCAAAGACAACCAATTCACTTTCGATCTCAAGAAAGGCCGAAAGGGAAGCCTTATGCGGGAAGAACTCATCAGCTCCGATCAACTCATGAGCCAGCAGTAAAACAAAAAACTGCCCCTCGACTTTGCTCGGGGCGGTTTTTTGTTTGGTTGTTTTTTTGATTAAAATAGGGTATATTTTTCACACTGCGTAGATGGCGGAGTGGTCAATCGCAACAGACTGTAAATCTGTCGCCCTATGGGCTACGAAGGTTCGAATCCTTCTCTACGCACAAAAAAAGAGCCAAGTGCTCTTTTTTGCGTGGTGAAGGATTCGAAAGCCGGAGCCTGACGAGGCGAGGCGGGGTCGCGGAAAATTTCAGCAGAAATTTATCAGTGACCGAATCCTTTTTTCCTGTGCAGACACTTAGTGTCTGTTTTGGAACAAAAGGGTCAGTCTGTGTGTTATAGTATCGAAATATGGTCAAATATTGTTATCACAACGGCAAGATAATTTCCACGGATAAGGCCGGATTTTCAGTCCAGGATATTGGCATTTTACGCGGCTACGGTATTTTTGACTTCGCCACAACCTACAACGGCAAACCATTCCTTTTGAAAGAACATTGCCTGCGATTGCGAAAATCTGCTAAGCTTATGAAGCTGAGCGTTCCTCTTTCTGATGCCCAAATCGAAAAAATTGTCGCTGAGTTACTGCAGAAAAATAAGCTGAAAGATGCAAATATCCGCATTCTTATTACTGGAGGAAAAACTGTAGATGGGCTCTCTTATGAACAGAAAAATAATACCTGTACTATTTTACTTCATGAGAAAAAACTACTATCTGAAGATGTGTACACAAAGGGTGCAACCCTCATGGTCCATGAACATCTCCGCCCGTTTTATGAATCTAAAACCACAAATTACATTACTGCAGTTCATCTCCAAGAAAAGCTTAAAAAAGTTGGTGCTATAGAAATTTTATATACGTTCAAGGAAAAGGTCTTAGAATGCAGTACGGCAAACTTTTTTATATTCAAAGGTGATACGTTGATCACTCCAAAAGATATGGTTTTGATCGGCATCACCCGTAATTTGGTATTGAAACTCGCAAAGAAAGCGGGATTTTTGATCGAAGAACGCGATATCGCTGAACATGAATTACAAGAAGCCACAGAAGCATTTATCACTTCAACCAATAAAGAGGTGTTGCCGATCGTGAAAGTGGGTTCACAAAAAATTGGTGACGGTAAGGTTGGAAAGAATTCAAAAGAACTGAGGGAGCTTTTTACTGCAGAAATTGCTAAACTATAACTATATGTTTTCAAAAGAAGCCCGGCTTGGATTGCGCACATGGATCGAGATCGATAAAGAAGCGATTGCTCGCAACTATCGTATTTTCCGCTCTATGATCCCTGAGGGAACAAAACTCATGTCCGTCGTTAAATCCAATGCATATGGTCATGGCTTGGTAGATTTTTCAAAAGAGATCACTGGTCTTGGGGTTGACTGGATTGGTGTTGATTCAATTGTTGAAGGATTGCGGCTGCGCAAAGAGGGGATCACTACACCGATGTTAGTCTTAGGATACACCTTGCTTGAGCGAATGCAGGAAGCTGTCGATCAGAATATTAGTATTACCATCTCAAATAGTGATACGGCCGAACGGCTTAAAGCATTGAATCTCAACGGTAAGGTTAAAGCACATATTAAAATTGATAGTGGCATGCATCGCCAGGGATTTATGGATCATGATCGAGATGGAATTACGAGTTTTCTCAAAGAGCATAGTGATTTGATTGAGGTTGAAGGACTGTATACACACTTTGCATCGGCAAAAGATCCGAATGATCCTGCATCAACGATGAAGCAGGTAGAACTCTTTAAAGAATGGATTGCTGTATTTAAAGAAGCCGGATTTAATCCAATCACCCATGCATCAGCAACGGGTGCGACGCTTCTTTTTCCGGAAGCTGCTTTTGATATTGTGCGCGTAGGCATTGGTATGCACGGCATTTGGCCATCAGCCGAGATCAAGCAATTTATGGAAGGTAAGGATCAGCTTAAACCCACACTCGCTTGGAAGACGATTATCAGTGAAATTAAAACTATCCCGGCTGGCGCAAAAATTGGCTATGATTTTACCGAGGAAGTCAGCCGTGAGACCAAAATGGCAGTCTGTCCGATCGGCTACTGGCACGGCATTCCGCGCAGCCTTTCAAGCAAGGGTACCCTCCTGGTTAATGGAGTTAAAGCCCGTATCCTTGGCAGGGTTTCAATGGATATGATCGTCATTGATGTGACTGATGTCCCTGAGCCTAAAATTGGCGATGAGGCGGTTATTATCGGTCAGAGTGGTGATCAGTATATCTCAGCTGATGAGGTGGCTACCATGGCCCAGAACTCAACCTATGAGTTCATTACCCGGATAAACCCACTCATCAAGAAGATCTATATCTAGGGCTTGCTTTTTTAGCTTTGCTGTATTATTCTATGGAAGCTTAACATTTAATGGTATGTCACAAGATCGACTCATAAAACTCGCCTGCAAGGACTGTAAACGAATCAATTACTGGTCTAGCAAAAATAAACGAAAAGTAGACCGAAAGATCGAGCTTTCGAAGTTTTGTAAATGGTGCCGAAAGTCTACTGTTCACAAGGAAATCAAGAAATAATTTGTTTCAAAAACCCTTTGTAAAAAGAGGGTTTTTTGTTATAGTGGCAGCACTGGGCCTATAGTTTCAATGGTAAAACATTCCTCTCCAAAAGGAAGGTTCGAGGTTCGAGTCCTCGTGGGCCCGCTAAACTAATTAATATTTATGAATAAAATAGGATTTTATATATTGTTACCATTGGTTATATTCCTAGTAATGTTAACTGAATTGTCTTCAGGATTTTTTATTTTTTCAATTGTATTAGAGTGTCTCACTATTATTTTTTTAATTTGGAAGCATCCTAGTATATCATTCAAGCCTTTATTTTCACAAGGAATTCAATTTAGTGTAGTTGTGGCATGTTTCATGTCGATCACTATCTTAGAAAATCCAAATGGTGACTATGCTTTACTTCTCCCTGTCCTTTTCTTTTTAGTAGGAGCAATTACTACTATTGTTTTTTCGGGAATAATTTCAGCTGTAAGGAATTACCAAAATAATGAATCAATAAGTTAGTTAAAGGTTTTTCAGAAAAATACTTACTTCTCTTCCAATCTCTTTTTTCTGCTCCAGAGCAAACCACTTAATCCGCTGATCGCGTTTGAACCAGGTTTTTTGGCGTTTGGCGTAATGCCAAATTTCCATTTCAAGTTGCTCGATCATTTCTTGTTTTACTTGCCCTGAGCCTTGTCGAGGGATAATTTTATTTTGGAGAAATAGGGCAATGTAGCGATATTCAAGACCGAGGTCATCCAAGCGTTTCCAGATGAGACCTTTTTTATGAAGCTTTTCAACTTCTTCGATCATGCCTTGATCGAGGCGGTCTATAAGACGTTTGTGAATTTTTTGTTTGATTAGTTCATCATCGGTTTGAATACCGATCTGCAGACTTTCATATTTCGGATCAGATTGAATAGGGGGCACCTTGCCGAGTTTTGTCGCAATTTCGATTGCTCGAATAAGTCGGTGGGGATTACTTGGGTCAATGGTTGCAGCTCGTTGATGGTCGAGTTCAAGCAGGATTGCAAACAGTTCCTCTGGTGTTTTGCTTTTTAATTTACTGCGTAACCGGGTGTTTGGTTTTACCTCAGGCAAGATAATATTATCGACGATTGATTGAATATAAAAACCAGTACCTCCGCAAATGATGGGTACTTTCTTTTTCTTTAAAATTTTTGCAATGGCTTTTTCAGCTTTAGTTTTGAAATCTTGAACGGTAAAGACTTTTTTTGGATCGGCGACATCAAGCAGGTGATGGGGAATACCCTGCATTTCTCCTTTAGTAATTTTGCCGGTGCCGATATCAAGACCTTTATACACCTGGCGTGAATCAGCAGAAATGATCTCGCCATTATATTTTTGAGCGAGCTCAACTGCGAGAGCGCTTTTGCCTGAGGCAGTGGGGCCGAGGATGACGAGTATTTTGGGGAGGGGCATGTGAGTATTTGAAGAGTAGGGAAAAATAATAAGAAAGTCAATTATAAGTAAAAAGGGAGAATCGGTCACAAGTCTTTTTCTGCTGAAAAAGCTCGCGACCCCGCCTCCTCGCCTTCGCTCGTCCGGCTTTCGATTCTCCCTCCCAGCAAAAAACTGCTTTCGCAGTTTTTTTGTGCCGGGAGAGAGAATCGAACTCTCATGGGGTCACCCCCGCACGATTTTGAGTCGTGTGCGTCTACCAATTCCGCCATCCCGGCTTTGAAGTCCATCTTGAACGGACTGCTGTGCAGTGTACTTAAAAATAGGGCAAAAATCAATAAAAGAAAAAGTCCGTGCTAACAAGTAGCGCCGGACTTTATGAGCCTGCAATGCAAAGAGCAGCGAGAACCCCGAAGATAGCGAGACATGCATACGCCCGGGTGGTTCTCTGCCTCTGCTCAGCTTGCTCTTCGGGCTCGAAATCGATTCGACCCTGAGCATGTCTGTTGGGCACAGGCTCGGTTTGCAGCTGGTCCCCAGCGAAGGATGTTCGGATCATCCTTTGCTGGATATGCCGGCTGCATTCTTCTTCTTCGAAATACTCTTTCATCCGATTGGGTTTCATCGAGTACTCCTGTATGTGACTATAAAAATTCTACATTATAAACAGTTTCTTCACAATGTTCAGTCTGATTGAATGTGATATTATACATGCATGTCACAATTCTATAACGACTCAATATTCTGGATCGAGGTTGATAAGATCAAACCAAATCCATACCAGCCGCGCCGAGATTTTGATCAGGCCGCTTTACAATCATTGTCAGATTCCATTCGTCAGTACGGAGTGCTTCAGGCACTTGTGGTGACTCGCACGGAAGTTCAGAAAGAAGATGGGGGGTTGGCTACAGAATATGAGCTCATTGCCGGAGAACGCCGACTGCGTGCCTCAAAACTCGCAGGTATTCGCGAAGTACCATGCCTCATTAAAACAGGCGAGGATAATAACCTTATGAAGCTTGAGCTTGCGATTATTGAAAACGTCCAGCGTGAAGATCTCAATCCTGTTGATCGTGCCCGCTCATTTCAGCGGCTTGTTGATGAATTTGGATTTAAGCACATTACGATCGGTGAGAAGATCGGCAAGAGCCGTGAATATGTTTCAAATAGTTTACGTTTGCTTGCATTGCCTTCAGATATTTTGGATGCACTTTCTGCCGGCAAAATTTCTGAAGGTCATGCCCGGCCATTGATGATGCTCAACGATCGCCCGCAAGAACAATCAACACTCTTCAAGGAGATCATGTTCCGAAAGCTCACTGTGCGTGAAGCAGAGATGATCGCTCGCAAGATCGCAGTAGAAAAAGTCCGCAAGAAAGATTTTGGCGCAGATCCTGAAGTTAATGAGATCGAAGAGAAACTTGCTTCAAGTTTAGGCACGCGTGTTCATATTGAACGCAAAGAAGTGGGCGGCAAAATCCACATTGATTTCTTTTCAAAAGATGATCTCCGCAAGATTCTTGATGTACTTAATAATCCAGCAAAAAGTCCTGCCGCTTCAATCGAAGCTCAGGCAGAGGTTATTACTGCTGCAACTCCACTTGATGTCACCACTTCCGCTCGCGAGGATGCTGTTGTTGAAGGCGCAATGCCAATGGATGATCGTACTCCTGTCGAGAAAAAAGAAGAAGAGAACGAAGATATCTATTCAGTCACAAACTTCAGTATATAATTATTTCTTTGCTCGAGGATTTAAAACAGCACGGATATGTTTTTGAGCGAGGGTCGTTTTGCAGTACTCAATCCATTTTGCGCTTGGCTTAGCTGAATTTTTAGTAATGATCTCAACAATATCGCCATTCTTCAATGGTTTATTGAGCGAAGACATTTTGCCATTTACTCTAACTCCAGCCATATGGTTACCAATGTCAGAGTGAACACTATACGCAAAATCAATGGGACTTGAGTCAACGGGCAGATCAATAACATCACCTTTTGGTGTGAATACGAAAATACGTTCCTTAAGAAAATCAGATTTTAAACTATGTACAAAAGTTTTTTTCTGCGGATCTTGATCCTGCACCATATCCTTGATCCAGCCAATTTTCTTTTTTGATTCACCTTTGTAGGTAAGGTGTGAAGCAATTCCAAGTTCGGCTTGCGTATGCATTTCTTCGGTTTTGATCTGAACTTCAACAATACTGCCATCTCCGGTAAAGATTGTAGTGTGTAGGCTTTTATATCCATTCGGTTTTGGAAAAGCAATATAGTCTTTAATTCGGCCCGGTAGAGGACGCCATGTTCCATGAAGGATACCAAGGACTCGATAACAATCAGCCACATCTTTCACAATGACTCGCAAGGCGATAATGTCGTATATTTTTTCTATATCTCCTTTTTTCTTAAGAATTTTCTTATGGAGACTGTATAAGCTTTTTAATCGGTATTCGGTTTTGATTACTTCTATATGCTCTTCTGCAAGTGCTTTGCGGACCGATTTGTAAAATTTCTCAAGGCGTTCAATATTTTCTGACTTCTTTTGTTTGGTCAATCCTTTTATTTTTTGGTACTCATCAGCCATGACAAATGGAAAAGCAAGATCTTCAAGCTCACGAGAGAGTTTACGCATTCCAAATCGATACGCGAGCGGTGCATATATTTCCAGAGTTTCACCTGCAATACGGCGTTGCTTCTTCTCAGGTACAAAATGAAGCGTGCTCATATTGTGGAGCCTGTCTGCGAGCTTGATGACCAATACTCGAAGGTCTTCAGACATTGCGATAAATAGCTTACGCATACTTTCGTTATGCTGTGTTGAGTTTCTAAATTTTACCGTACCCAATTTTGTTACTCCTTGAACCAGAAAAAGAATATCTTTACCAAATTCTTGCTCTATCGTTTCTGGCTTTACCTCTACGTCTTCAATTGAGTCATGTAATAATCCTGCCGCAATTGTTGTACCGTCCATACCAAGCTCGGCAAGGTTCTTTGCAGTTTCATAGAGATGATTAAAGTAAGGCTCTCCAGAGAACCTCTTTTGATCTTTGTGGGCTTCTTCAGCATAGGTATATGCCTTCTTAATAAGGTCTATCTCCTCAGCAGAAGCTGAATTCATGAGTGAAATGATATCTTGTGGCTGGGCCATACCCTCTATCCTACACTTTTTTGTACTTTTGCCTATATTGGTTATTCATAATTATTTAAGTTTTTATTTATCATTATTTTATCTCTTATTTCCTACAGTTGATCTATCTCATTAGAGCTGGTCGATATCTAATAGGTAAAGACAATTTATAAACTATGAATTATTAATATGAATAAACAACAATGGCTTGCTATGGTAATGGCTGTGCTAGTCGTGCTTGGCGGTGCAATCTGGGGAGTGGTATTGACGACAGGTTCTCCTTCACTGGCTAAAAGTGATGTGCCTGGTCAAGAGGTTTTTGTCCCTGGACCCAAAGTAAGTGCTCGATTACAGGATTTGAGTCAACAAATGGAGAAGACTGCTCAGTATGAATTGGCGTATGGTTGTACTGAAGATCATCCTATAACAAAAGAAAAGATCTTGTGTGGTGAGTCAGTCGTGAAGATGAAAAAAATAGAAGATGAATATAATAAAGAATACATAAAGATCAACAAAAGAAGTGATCAAGAAATTGCGAAGGTCAAAGCGCATGCTCGGCAAGTGACTGAAAACCCATCATTAGAATTAGAATTCACGGGGACATTTAATAGTCCTTATACAGAGAAAAAGCCAAAACGAGTTGAGTATTATCGAGATAGTAATGGCTCCGAATATACCGTTGATCCAACAACTAATAAAGTAGTTGAGTTTACAGATACAACTGCAGTTGAACAACCTGTAAAAAATCTGAATGTTGCAGCATTAAAAGAAAAAGTTGAGAAATATTTGTATAAAAATATTTCAGACTTCGATCAAGTAAAAAAGACCTTCATATATGAAGAAGGAGGAAAGGGGGATCCTGCCGGCGATGCTATGTATGCATTTCGATGGAACGCGCCTTCAAGAATAAACGGAGAAGATGTTCCTCCTTATATTATGGTCCGGGTAACTCCGAGTGGAAAACTTATTGGCTTTAGTGATACTCGAAGTCTCTACAAATAAATATATGAAAAAAATCATAAAAATATATGTTGGACTTTTAATGATTGCACTTGTTTTTGGGGTTAACACACAAGGTGTCTTGGCGGGATATTATTATCATGCAAATGGGGGTTCATATTGGTTGCAGTATGGTAGTGAATGGTCGCGACGAAATAATGACGGATATTGTGTTTCTGGACGGGGTCCTTGCGGATCAAGTTTGTGGTATCAACAATCATCAATGAATCATAAGGGTTGTGGGTATAGTGAGTGGGGTAATTGGAAAATGTCTAAGATAGTTGATGCTCCGTATAAAGGTAAAGTTTCTGCTTGGATAGATGGCACGGGTGGCGGAACAATGCCAGCTGCAAATTATTCCATGAGTTATGAAAATGGTAGTAGTTATTATAAACCACTCAATCAAAATCTTTACTGGGAAACTTTTGCACCGCTTGCAGAGCTTACTCGTATCACAAATGTTACACTTACTGACTCGTGGGGCGGACAATATATTTGTAATACTGTCGGAGGATATCGTGTTGAGTTTGATGAGATACGCTTAGAAGTATAATTATTTAATAACAAAAACACCCACCGAGAATGCAGTGGGTGTTTTTGTTATTTCTTCTCTTCTGTAGTCTCTTTCTTTCGTCGGCCAAAGCGGGATTTTTTAGGTTCTTTAAAGATCTCTACCGCTCGATCAAATGAAATATTGTAGACATCATCCGTCTTGAGTGAGCGAAAATCTTTTTCGTGAACAACGTACGGACCAAAGCGGCCAATATTTGCTGAGATCGGCAGTCCAGTTTCAGGGTGATTGCCGAGAACTCTCGGCAGACTGAGGTAATGTGCAGCGTCAGCAATTGTGACTGTGAGAGGATCTTTTTCTTTTGGAATGCTTGCCATCTTTGGTTTGATCTTTTTCTTGCCCTCGAGTTTGATATCACCAAGCTGAACATACGGACCAAAGCGGCCTTCTTTGACGTAGATTGGTTCACCCGTTTCGGGATGATTGCCCAATGCCTCAACATCATTTTTAATTTCTTTTCCTTCGGCAGTGAGTGCACCCGTACAATCAGGAAATGTTGAACAGCTCATAAATTTTCCTCCTCGGCCAAGTTTCCAAATCATATCCTTTCCACACTTTGGGCACTTACATTCTTTTGGTGCAGGGCCAAGATCGGTGATTTTTGCTGCCTCTTTTGATTTGAGTTTTACTTCTTTGAGAAATGGGCCATAGAATGCTTTAAGGATCTTTGCGTACTCTTTTTTACCATCGGCAATTTCGTCTAGATCATCTTCCATGCTTGCGGTAAAGGTATCACTGATATAGTCAGCAAAATATTTCTCTAAGAAAGTTGAAACAACATCACCAGTATCAGTTGGGGTAAGTGTCTTGCCTTCTTTTGTTACATAGCCGCGGTCTTGAATGGTCTTAATAATAGACGCATATGTTGAAGGACGGCCGATACCTCGTTTTTCAAGTTCACGAATGAGGCCTGCCTCGGAATATCGTCCGGGCGGCTGAGTTTCTTTCTGTTCGGTTTTAATTTCAATAAGATTGAGTTTTTCACCCACATCAACTTTTGGCACTTCAATATCTTCGCCTCGTGCGGCAGGATCAGCTTTAAGCCATCCGTCATAGACTACGCGGCTGCCGTTGATCGCAAAGTCAGGAACCTTTCCATCGCCAATTTTAACCGTGACCTTTGTTCTCAATATTCGGGCATCAGCCATTTGTGATGCAATTGTGCGTCGCCAGATCAATGAATACAATTCCTGCTGGTCTTCGGTGACTCCTGCTTTCTCAAGTGAAAGATTGGTTGGACGGATCGCTTCGTGGGCTTCTTGTGCGTTCTTACTTTTCTTAGCAAAAACATGTGTCTCAACATATTCTTTGCCGAATTTTGATTCAATTACTTTAGCAGCCTGAGCAATGGCAACCTGGCTCAAGTTGGTACTGTCAGTTCTCATGTAGGTAATGAGACCTGCTTCATACAACTTTTGTGCGGCAGACATGGTGCGGCTTGGTGCAAATCCAAGTCGGGTGCTGGCAGCCTGCTGAATAGTTGATGTAATAAATGGAGGTCGGGGAGTACGCTTTGCCTCAGTTTCATCCACATCATTTACGATCCAGTCTTCTTTATTTCCCACGTTAAGGATCTCACCAACTTTTTTCTGTTCGAGAATTTCTTCACTACAGGTTAAGGTAAATTTTTCTTTTGCTCGCCCTGAGCTTGTCGTGGGGTTATTTTCAACATCGGCAGTAATAACCCAGTATGTATGCGATTTAAAAGCGCGAATTTCACGCTCTTTTTCCATGATGATCCGAAGCGCGGGTGATTGAACGCGTCCTGCTGAAAGTCCATAGCGTACTTTTTGCCAAATAAGACCAGAGAGATCATATCCGACAAGACGATCGAGCACTCGGCGTGCTTCCTGAGCCTGTTTCAAATTGTCATCAATGTGTCGTGGATGCTCCAATGCTTCGCCAACCGCATCTTTAGTGATTTCATGAAATACGACACGTTTTGGCTTTTTGAGACCAACAGCCTCTTTAATATGCCAGGCAATTGCTTCACCTTCACGGTCGGGGTCGGTTGCGAGTATAACTTCATCAGCATCTTTTGCCAATGCTTTAATTTCGGCCACTACTTTCTCTTTACCCTTTGAGATTTCATAATGAGGCTTAAAGTCATCATCAATGTCGATAGCTTTTTTATTACTCTTTGGTAAATCGCGGACATGGCCAACTGAAGCCACAACTTTGTAGTCTTTGTGACCGAGATCTTTGAGATATTTAGAAATCGTTTTTGCTTTTGCGGGTGACTCAACGATCAAAAGTTTCATATTGATTCTAATTAATACTATATATATGCTATTTGCGCAAATTGTTAACCAACTATTAACCATTTATTAACTTAGCCGAAGTAACCCCAAACTCTCTTTAATATGTCCTTTCATTTCTAAAAGTGAGAGATAAATATTGATTTCTTGCACAGGTAATTCCAATGCTTGAATCAGATCTTCACGCGATTGGGGATCTTGCAGCAACTCAAGGATCTGAACTTCCTTGGCTGAACAATCAGAGTATCGATCAGCCTGGTTGGCCGGATCAAATAGTGTCTCAAATCCAAGTGCTTCATGCAGATCTTCCGGACAGGTGATCGGCGTTGCTCCAATGCGCAATAATAAATGTGGCCCTTCGGAATTTCTGGAAAATACTGAGCCAGGCACAACTAATACATCTTTATTATAATCAGTGGCCAATCGGGAAGTAATGAGCGTGCCGGATTTCTTTTCAGCTTCAAAGATTAACACAGCATGAGAAAGCGCTGCCATAATTCTATTGCGCTTTGGAAATGCCCATGGAGTAGAGATAAAATCCGGTTCAAATTCAGAAAGTAACCCGCCACCAGATTCTAAAATCGCTTGAGCAAACCTGCGATTGGTGTGCGGATAAATCACATCTTTACCGATACCTGAGCCAGGGACTGCCAGCGTATGCAATCCATTTGCCAGAGCCGCTTTATGGGCAATGGTATCAATTCCCAGAGCGAGTCCCGATACTATCGAGACATTTTTACCTCGCAGGCTGGCAATCAGCTTCTCACATATATCTTTACCATACTGAGTATTCTTCCGGGCACCCACGACACACAAAATTTTTGACCCTGGTGGCGGCATGGTCCCTTCTATGTATAACTGTTCCGGCGGTTCAGGAATTTGAAGCATTTGAGGCGGGAATTCTTTTTTATGAAGTTTGTGCATGATGTTTACATTTGACAATGATATTTAAATTGATATACTTTAGATACTATTGCCGTTAGGCACCCGAGGACCCCGTAAGGGGTCCGTTTTGTTTATGAGAAATATAAATGCATTATTTAAATGATGAAATTGTTTATCACTAATTTTGCTAATGCGCCTAATGAGTCTTTTGCTACTCCAAATACGTATTTGTGATAACAGAATAGACCGTTCTTGATTATGTAATTTAAAAATAAAATAGAATTTACCATTTTTTATTTTTGAGGTGATCGGTAATCCCCAAAACATTTCATTATTGAATTTTCTAAATATCAACACAGGCCGTTCAAATGACTGATTTTTACCATCTTCCTCAACACCTATGTTCGTACCCAATGAGCACCACCAAATTTCTAACTCTCGAAATTGAGGAGACTTATGACTATGGTGAATTTGTGATTTTAGGTTATTCCACGTTTTAAAATCTTTTTGCATGAGCTTATTCTAGATGAATACATATGAATTTTTGATAAAGAGAGTAAGTTCTGAGATAGCGGGGATCGACTCTTCACTTGAGTAGGTATTTCTGTTATGATAATTATCATGCTCGACATTAAATTTATCCGAGAGAATAAAGACTTAATTAAGGAAGGGGCGCGCAAGAAGCATATCGATTTTAATGTTGATGAGCTTATTACCATTGACGACCAGCGCCGTCAGCTCATGACCAAAGCTGAAGCGAAGCGTGCTGAGCAAAATGCAGCGAGTGAAAAAATTGCTCAGGCAAAATCTCCCGAGGAGCGCCAGGAGCTCATTAGCTCTATGACTCAGGTGAAAGCTGATCTCCAAGCTGAAGAAGAAAAGTTGAAAGAAATCATGAAACAGTGGCAACTCCTGATGGTTCAAGTGCCGAACATTCCTGATATTTCTGTACCTGAAGGAGAAAGTGATAAAGATAATCGCGAAGTAAAAACCTGGGGAGAACAGCCGAAGTTTGCATTCGAGCCAAAGTCACATGTTGAATTGATGGAGAAGCTCGACATGGTGGATCTGGAACGCGGTACAAAGGTGGCAGGTTTCCGGGGATATTTTTTGAAAAATGATGGAGCACTACTTTCATTTGCAATTTGGAACTATGCCATGGAGCATTTTCTTTCAAAGCAGTTTACGCCAATGATCGTGCCGTCATTAGTACGACGAGAGACGCTCATGGGTTCTGGATATTTGCCACAAGGGGAAGAAGATCTATACAAAACTCAGGACGGAGATTATCTTGCCGGAACCGCTGAAGTAGCGACGATGGGATATTACTCAAATGAGATCCTCGAGAAAAAAGATTTGCCGACAAAATTCCTTTCTTTTTCCCCGTGTTTTCGCCGCGAAGCAGGCAGTCATGGAAAAGATGTTAAAGGATTAATTCGAGTGCATGAATTTTATAAAGTTGAGCAAGTGGTACTGTGTGAAGCCAGCCACGATGAATCCGTCAAACAGCACGAAGCACTCAATCGCAATACCGAAGAATTTATTGAATCACTCGGCATTCCATATCATACTGTTGTAAATTGTGGAGGGGATCTTGGCTTAGGCCAGGTAAAAAAATATGATATTGAACTCTGGGTGCCCGGCGAAAATACATACCGCGAAATCAGTTCAGCCTCATATTTCCATGATTTCCAAACCCGCCGACTAAATATCCGCTACCGCGATGAAGACGGCAAAATGAAATATGCTCACTCACTCAATAGTACTGCCATCCCGACACCCCGCATTCTTGTTTCACTGGTAGAAAATTTTCAGCAAGAAGACGGTACCATCAAAATCCCTGAAGTCCTTCGAAAATATATGGGTGGCCGAGAATTTATTGGCAAATAGTTTATTGGAGGGATGTTTAAGAAATCTCCGCTTAAAAAAACTCGCCTGCATAAGAAAAAAAGGAGAAAGCTTCTGTTAAAAATTGCCGGGGTATTTTTGATATTGATCGCATTGGTTGTCGGAATTTCGTGGCTCTCACGTCTTAAGATGTTAAATCTGAGCAGTATCCAGGTTGAAGGTAATGCAGCAGTGTCAGCAGAAGAGATTGAAGTAATTGCTCAACGTCATCTCGAAGGGATGTTCTATTATCTTTTCCCGCGGTCAAATAAATTTTTTTATAACAAAGATGACATTTTGCAGGATATCATTACAACAATTCCTCGGGTGAAGGAGGTTGAATTGAGTGGTAAAGGTCAAACACTTGTTATTAGTATTCTTGAACGTGCTCCTGCATACACCTGGTGTACCGGCACACCAAAGAAAACAAAAGAAGATTGTTATTTTATCGATAATGATGGATTTATATTTTCGAAGGCCCCCACATTTTCAGGAAATGCGTATGTAGCCTTCTATGGATTAGTCCAGGGTGAAACGCCCATTGGTTCGAGTTATCTCGATAAAAAAACATTTCTTAATTTGGATGGCATTATCGAATTTTTTAAGGAGAAACAAATCCCAACCTATGCACTCCTTGCGTCATCAAACGGCAACTTCGAACTCTATTTTGAACAGGGCGGCAAACTGATATTTAAAAACACTCAGGCATCAACAACCGTCACGTCTAATGTGGATCTCTTTATGCGTGACACAAAGATACTTTCAGCGGCCCAGCTTCCATTGCTTGATTATCTCGATGTCCGGTTTGGCAATAAACTCTACGTTAAATTAAAAGGGGATAATCCGCTACAACTTCAATCTGAATCTGGGGTATAATTATTTTGATGAGTCTGTTGTTATTACTCCCATATTATTTTCATTGGCACTATAGTCAGGGCTTGATCCAGGCTATTGGTGTTATTCGAAACTGTATTTGGTTTTTCTGGCACTTTTTTTCGATTGGCGAACTTTCACGCACCCTCTTTAAACCATGGATGCGTATTCACGAAGAACGTGTGCGCGGTGGTGGTGTAGCAGATATTTTGCAGGTCTGGCTTATCAATATTTTAATGATGTTTGCCGGTGCGGTCATTCGGCTAACTATGATCCTCCTTGGATTTGTATTTATTGTGCTTACGCTCGTCATCGGCACGATCGCATATATTGTTTGGTTTGCACTGCCGGTATTTTTGTTTGTGTTTCTTATCGCAGGATTTGTTCTTCTTTTTAAACTACTATGACCTTCAAAGAACTTTATACAACAGCACTTAAAGAATACTACCCGGCTCTATTATTCGAGCACATGGTTTCGCATCGCACTCAGTCTCGAGTCCGAGGCTTGGCTGCATTTTCTGCAGTAATCATTTTTTTGGCACTTGTTACGACGTATGTACTGGCTAAATCTGGGATTTCAGCCAATGCAGTGCTTATTCTACCAAGAGTGTATGGTGTCTTTTTTATCGTGCTGCCGTTCTGGCTTATTATCGTGGCATTGCAGGCATTCTATTATTCATATTATTTTAAAGGTGTGCTCGATAGTCTCGATCCACGGCCGTTGCCGATTGTATCATTTGAATTAGCACACATCATTTACACCACTTCAGAGCAGGATGTTATCGCCGGTTTTTTTGAATCACATGAAGGCAGGGAAATGCTTGATCGATGCGGAATCACAGGCTCAGACTTCGATCAGTTTCTGAAGGCCCGCGGTTCGATCACCACAATAGAGCATCTTCAATTTCCAGATCAAGAATACCTCGGCCTGAGTGATTATGTAACTGTTTTGTATGACAGCGACAAACATTTTGCTCAGTTTTTATTTAGTAAAGAAATCCAAAAGAAAGATTTTATTGAAATTGCCAATTGGATCAGCGAGCGGGAAGTGTCAATCAAAAAAAGACAGCGCTGGTGGTCGCGAGATCAGCTGAGCCGTATTCCAGGACTTGGCAAAAATTGGTCATACGGCCAGCTCAGCGCCCTTGATCCATATATGGGTACCTTGCCTGAAGTTCAAACAACAGGCCTTGAAGTCCATAATACCTACGGTTCAAAGGAGCTTGAGGAGCTTGAAGCAGTATTGGTAAAGAATAAAGGTGCGAATGCATTTTTGATCGGCAACGATACCGACAGCAAAATGCAGATTATGGCTCGGTTGTCACATTTGATACAAGAAGGTTTGGCCTATCCGGAGCTCGAGCATAAACGAGTGGTGGTCTTTGATACTGATCTTTTGACTGCATCCGCAAAAACCAAACAAGAATTTGAAACTGAATTGCTCAGGATCATGTACAATGCGGCCGAAGCAGGGAATGCAATTTTTGTTATTCCAGATTTTCCATCATTCATGGCATCAGCTCAGTCGCTCGGCACCGATATTGTTTCGCTCCTCGATGTGTATTTCAATGCTTCTGTGTTGCATATTGTTGGATTATCTGATGTTGAGCGATTTCATTCAATGCTCGAAACAAATGCTGCGCTCATGATGCGTTTTGAAAACATTATGATCCAGGATATTGATGAACGTAATACCGTTCGGGTTTTGCAAAATGAGATCATTCTGCTTGAGCGTCAGTATCCACTGATTTTTACCTATCCTTCGCTTCTAGCAATTGCTGAAAGTGCCGATCGGTATTTTCCAAATGCTCGGATGCCGGACAGTGCCGTTGACCTATTGCTCGAGCTTGCGCCAAAGATCGCCGCATCAGGCAAGTTGTATGTTGTAAAATCAGATGTACTTGATCTTGTTCGTACCAAGACCGGCATCCCGGTTGGAGAGATCCACACAGAAGAGCGAGACAAATTAATCAACTTAGAAAAATTTCTTCATCAGCGGATTATTGGTCAGAATGAAGCAGTTGATGCAATTGCAAATGCAGTTCGCCGGGCTCGTTCTGGTATCAATAATCCTGATCGTCCGCTCGCATCATTTTTGTTCCTTGGACCTACCGGCGTTGGAAAAACCGAAACAACAAAAGCATTGGCGGAGGTCTTCTTTGGGGCTGAAGCACAGATCGAACGTCTAGATATGTCTGAATATTCCGGCACCGAGGGATTGTCGAAACTTATTGGTTCATTTGATGCGCAGCATCAGGGCGTCCTTTCAACCATGCTCCGTGAACATCCCTATGGAGTTCTTCTTCTCGATGAATTCGAAAAAACGACCCCTGAAGTAATGAACCTCTTTTTGCAGGTGCTCGATGAAGGTGTATTCTCCGATATGTCAGGCAAGAAAATTAATGCCCGTAATCTTTTGATCATTGCCACATCAAATGCGGGCAGCGATATTATTTGGGAATCTGTAAAGAAGGGCAACGATCTTGCTCATGCAAAAGAATTAATTATTGATTCAATTGTAAAAGCACGAATTTTTAAACCGGAACTCATCAACCGATTTGATGGTGTCATTGTATTTCATCCACTTGATACAACGCAGCTGGAAAAAATTGCAGAGCTTCAGTTAACTAAATTAAAAAAACGTCTGGTCGAGCGTGGGTTTGATCTTGTCATCAATAAAGAGTTGATACAATTTATTATGAACTATGGTGTTGATCCAAAGTTTGGCGCACGACCAATGAATCGTGCAATTCAGGACAAAATTGAGCATATCATTGCGGATAAAATGATTCGAGGTGAGATTAAGCCAGGTTCAGAAATCACGCTTTCTAGGGCTGATTTGCTGGGGTAGCCTATACATGAAGCATTCGTATGTGTCTTAATATACTCTTAATCTATTGACGCTTAACCTTAATGGGAATATAATGTGTTTATGAGTAAGTACACAAAAATTTTGAATTTCATTTTTCAGCTTTTCGTTTCTGAACCTCAGCTTAGCTTCGTCAGAGTGTCGGTAAAATAAAAAATATAATTAAGTAAACCAAAAACGAGTTCTTGTAGGAGAGCTCGTTTTTGTTTGCCACGTGATCGCAAGATTTTACGTGGTTTTATTTTTTAAATATGATATTGTACGCCTCATGACTCAAGGATTCTGGAAGGATCTCAAAAAGCCGTTTTTTGTTTTGGCACCTATGGCCGATGTAACGGATGCGGCTTTTCGGCGTATGTTTGCAAAGTATGGCAAGCCTGATGTGACCTGGACAGAATTTGTTTCTGCTGATGGTTTAATCAAAGCCCACGAAGAAGGCAAGAAAAAACTCCTGCGAGATCTTTTGTATTCTGAAGGCGAGCGGCCAATTGTGGCCCAACTTTTTACTGCAAACCCTGAGATAATGCGCCAAGCTGCCAAGCTCGTCCAGGATCTTGGTTTTGATGGTCTTGATATTAATATGGGCTGTCCGGATTCATCAATTGAAAAGCAGGGAGCAGGCGCTGCCCTTATGAAAAATCCAAAGCTCGCTCGAGAAATTATTCGCGCGGCAAAAGAAGGTGCACCAAATATTCCTGTTTCGGTTAAAACTCGTTTAGGATACAACACTGACATATTAGAAGAATGGCTGCCGGAACTTTTGGTTGAAGAACCTGCGCTCATTACAATCCACGCTCGTACCCGAAAAGAGATGTCGAAAGTTCCTGCCCGATGGGAACGGGTGAAGTGTGCAATTGAAATTCGTAATGAATTAAAAAGCAAAACATTGATTGCAGGTAATGGTGATGTTACTGACCTTGAAGATGCCCGTAAAAAAGTTTTAGAAACCGGCGCTGACGGAGCAATGCTCGGCCGGGCAATTTTTGGCAATCCGTGGGTTTTTAACGGGCTAGGGAACAGCAAAGGTATTATGGGAGCTAGCGAGGGCGACCGGCCCGAGCTCGAGGAATTTTCTAGCAAGAAAATATCCGTGTCCCAGAATGCCTTTGCTGTTCCCGTTGCCTCGAAACTCACCGCCATGCTCGAACACACCAAACTCTTTGAAGAACTGCTCGGTGATATCAAAAACTTTTCTGTGATGAAAAAACATTACAAAGCATATGTCCAAAATTTTGATGGCGCACCAGAGCTTCGGGCAAAACTCATGAAAACTCATTCGGTAAGGGAGGTAGAAGAGCTTATTAAGGAATTTTTGCTCAAGTGCCATAGTCTATAGAGTTATTGGCAAATAATAAGGCTGTAGTTTCCAAAGCTCAGCTTCTGTGATAGTGTATCTGCAGGAGTGGATCTTTACTTAGCTCGGAGCCAATCCGAGCGCAACGGGAGTTTCGCCTATGGCCCAGTGCCTGACAACTTCTATCGGTTCAAAGAAGAACGACGGCTTTTCGGGGAGGTGATCCGTCTAGGCCTCTGCTCAGGACACCGTCTTGAGACAAGCTTAGGGGCGATGTTTGCCCCCGCGGGGTTGGCAGCCCTGTGGATTACCTTGTTGTGATTTTGACAGTCAGGGCCGGCGTGTATATACACGCCGGCCCTTTCAATTTGCTATAATAACTTTATGACTGAAGAACACGTAGCATTATATAGAAAGTACCGACCACACGTATTTAAAGATGTCGTCGGTCAGGATCACATTGTAAAAGTCTTAGAAGGCTCGATCGAGCTCGGAAATATTTCTCATGCGTATCTTTTTTCCGGCAGCCGGGGAACAGGTAAGACATCCATTGCCCGCATTTTCGCTCGGGAGATTGGTACATCAACAAATGACTTATACGAAATCGACGCAGCCTCAAACCGCGGTATCGATGATATCCGCGAAATCCGCGAAGGAGTAAATACGCTTCCCTTTGAATCTAAATTTAAAGTCTATATTATCGACGAGGTGCATATGCTTACCAAAGAAGCTTTCAATGCGCTTTTGAAAACCCTTGAAGAGCCTCCAGCGCATGCAGTATTTATTTTGGCCACCACCGAAACCGACAAGCTCCCAGAAACGGTTGTCTCCCGATGCCAAACATTTTCATTTAAAAAACCATCACAGAAAATCTTGAAAGATGTGGTGCTTAAAGTAGCAAAGAAAGAAGGCTACACCTTAGAATCTTCATCTGCCGAACTTATTGCCTTACTTGGCGACGGTTCATTTCGTGATACGCAAGGGATTTTGCAGAAAGTGATCAGCTCATCAAAAGACAAGAAGATCTCACAAGAAGAAGTGGAATTGGTTACCGGCGCACCGCGGGCATCTCTCATCAAAAATGTTATCGGCGCTCTCGACACTCAAGATATCAGTGCTGCTCTTTCTGGTGTGCAGACTGCCATGGATCAAAATATCGATATCCAACTCTTTATGAAACTTGTTTTGCACAAACTCCGGGCAATCCTCTTGTTACGCTATGCTCCTGATATGTCCAAAACGTTGGAAGATGAATTCTCAGCCGAAGATTATTCATTCCTCAAAATCATCGCTGACAAAAAAGATTCTCATATTAATTCAAAAGTCATCCTCGAACTCCTCAAAGCCCAAGAACAAATCAAATTCTCTCCAATCGCTGAATTGCCAATTGAACTTGCCCTTACCAACCTTGCTGCAAAAACTGAATAATTTCTCTCACTTAAAAACACTCCAGAGGGAGTGTTTTTAAGTCATATGGCAAATTTCTACTTAAAGTGAGAGGTCATGAATGATCGTGGCATTCAAGGTTGTGGTGCTTCCTGCGGTTGTTGTGGTACCGTAGGCGGCAATATTGTGTCCTGCTTTAATATCAGAGAAATTGATTGGATTCAATGCTCGGTTGAAATACCTTGTAAGACCAGAAGTATTCACGAGATATGAGACTCCATTTTGCAGTTTCACTGATAAGCTATTGGTTGAAGTTGAAACTGATTGAACGGTTGCAACTTTTAATGCATCAGTACTCGAAGCGTAAAGCTTGTCATCATCTTTATGACCTTTAAAAAGTTTTCCAAGCTTCTTCTCGATCTTTTTGTCGAGATTCTTGGTATCTTTCTTAAAGCTCTTATTGTTGATGTGCTGAGCCTCGAGGGTCATTGCCTGTGCATTTAAAACTTTTCCATGTACTTGTACATAGTCACCAACCTTAATAAGTGAAACAGATCCCTTATTTGAGAACTTGGTGCTTGAGCCCGTTTTTACGGTCCATGTTCCTCCCCATGAAGAGAGTTTAAAACTATCACCTGAAACTGATTCAACTTTACCGGTCAAATGTGCTTTGCCACTGAGCGCGACTTGGAGCTTCATTTTAAACGGTATTGTAGTTGAAGCGTGAACCTTTGTAGATTTTGCTTCTACAGTGCCCGCTGTTCCTGCAAGGATAGCGATTGCGAGGACAAGTGTAAGTCCTGAATATGTGAGTTTTTTCATAGTATGTTTGGTTCCGGCTGTCGGTGGGCCGGTCCCATAACTATATACGCCTGAAGGTGCTCAGGTATTAGTTTGACAAAATATCTAATTGTCGTCTTCTTTGAGGTTCTCCACGAGGTCTTTTTCAATGACGTTCTCTTTTGCTTTTATTTTAAATTCAACAGGCGGAGTTCTTGCTTCACGTTTCGCTTT
>JALYRQ010000001.1:0-29274 GCA_030855125.1 bacterium
CCTTGGCGGTGGAGTTATCGCAAATACATACATCCGCGAACAATTTAAAAAACTTATTGGAGAATTCCCTCACGTGCAACTTTTAATTCCTGAGTTTAAGCTTTCAACAGACAATGCCGTAATGATTGCGGCGGCTGCGTATATTAATCACCTCAAAGGAAAGCCAGCACATATTGAATTACGGGCACAGGGTAATCTTTCTTTAAATACTCCTCAAGTCTAGAAAATCAGGCTCATTTCTGCTATATTAAGGCTCATGAATCCCGTAAAGCAGAGCCACGTGATAAATGACAAGCTGTTAAAGCCCTATAATCCGCAAGAAACCGAGGGGCGAATCTATAAAATCTGGGAGGAATCAGGATACTTTAACCCCGATAATTTACCTCCGCGGCATACTAAACCGTTCAGTATTGTCATGCCCCCGCCAAATGCTAATGGTAATCTCCATGCTGGGCACTCTCTTTTCATTACCCTTCAGGATATTATGATCCGCTACAAACGCATGCAAGGTTATAAGGCATTATGGATCCCAGGAGCAGATCATGCAGGATTTGAAACTCAGATTGTATATGAGAAAAAACTTGAAAAAGAAGGACGATCCCGATTTAAGATGGATCCTCAAGAGCTCTACAAAGAAATTTTAAACTTTACACTTGAGAACAAATCGATCATGGAAGATCAGGTACGCAAAATGGGCGCATCGTGTGATTGGTCTCGAGAAAAATTCACACTTGATGATGATGTAGTTCTTGAAGTTCAGAATACATTTAAGAAAATGTTTGATGACGGCTTGGTATATCGCGGCAATCGAATGGTAAATTGGTGCACTAAGCATCAGACTTCACTTTCGGATGTAGAAACAGAGTCAAAAGAAGTTACGGATAAACTTTATTACTTAAAATATGGTCCATTAACCGTAGCAACAGTACGGCCCGAGACGATCTTCGGTGATGTTGCGGTTGCAGTTAATCCTACCGACGATCGATATAAAACTCTGATTGGAACGACTATTGAAGTAACAACACCCATCGGCATCATGCAACTTAAGGTTATTGGTGATGAGGTCGTGGATAAAACATTTGGGACCGGGGCGCTTAAAATAACTCCTGCGCATGACAAGAACGACTTTGAAATTTCCCAGCGCCATAATCTTCCGTTAGTAGAAGTAATTGATAAATATGGCAGGCTTACAGATAAAACGGGCAAATATGCCGGATTAAAAATTGCAGAAGCCCGCAAGCACGTTGTGGCTGATCTTGAATCAATGGGTCTTATTGAAAAAACAGAAGAGTATCTTCATGTAGTTCCTGTTTGCTATAAGTGTAATACAACAATCGAACCTCGTCAGATGCCGCAGTGGTATGTAAAAATGCAGCCACTTGCAGAGAAAGCTTTACAGGCAGTAGAAGAAAATAAGATAGAGTTTTTTCCTGATAACTACAAAAGAATATTTAATTACTGGATGTCTAATACAATGGATTGGAATATCTCCCGCCAAATTGTTTGGGGTATTTCAATTCCTGCCTATTTTTGTACAAAATGCGATCAGGTATCTGTCAGCCCAGAATCCGCAGTGACTTCATGTGAGAAATGTGGGGACGAAATGCGAAAAGATACAGATACCTTTGATACTTGGTTTTCTTCGGGACAATGGCCGCTCATTGTTCTCAATTATCCAGAGGGAAAAGATTTTACGACCTTTTACCCTACTGATGTTATGGAAACCGGTTCAGATCTCATTTTCAAATGGATCCCCCGCATGGTTATCTTTGGTCTTTATCGTACCGGTGATGTGCCATTTAAACATGTCTATCTGCATGGACTCGTTAATGATGCCCAGGGTAAAAAAATGAGTAAGAGTAAGGGCAATGTAATTAACCCGCTTGATATTACGGACAAATATGGGACTGATGCATTGCGCATGGGGCTTGTTGTAGGAAACCCACCCGGAAGTGAAACTACAATGTCAGAAAATAAAATAAAGGGCTACCGAAACTTTTCAAATAAAATTTGGAATGTGACACGTTTTATCCTCTCGAGTGCAACACATCAATCAGGAGATATTGTAGATTCTGATAAGGTACTTATTGCCGAACTCGATGAAATTATCAAAGACGTGACCAGCGATATGGAGCATTACCGCTTTCATCTTGCTTCTGAAAAAGCCTACCATTACCTATGGGATCGACTCGCAAGTGTTATTATTGAAGAATCAAAACCAATTCTCGCTGGAACAGATGAAGTTGTAAAAGCATCGCGTCAGATTACATTACTGCATCTTTTGAGACAGACACTTATTGCTCTCCATCCTTTTATGCCCTTTGTCACCGAAGAGATCTGGAGCATGATGCCAGGAACAAAAACATTACTCATGGTAGAACAATGGCCCATCGACATTGCTCAGGGCAAGCCTCAATAATATGTATCAGCTCCTTCAGCCATTTTTGCTCTCATTTATTGCAGGGTTCCTTCCCGTATTGATCTGGCTGTGGTTTCTTGAGCACGAAGATAAAAATCCAGAGCCGAAAAAGCTCACCCTTTATGCATTTTTATCAGGAATGCTTAGTGTGTTACTTGTTATTCCCCTCCAGCTGGTGGTAAATTATCTTGATGATCGTACACTTGTTATTGTTATCTGGGCATTTATTGAGGAAGCAGTGAAGTTTTTGACTGTATACATTTTTGTCTTGCGGCGAATTGACAATGATGAACCGATCGACAGTGTGATGTACTTAATCGCATGCGCCCTAGGCTTTGCAGCACTCGAAAATGCACTCTATTTACTCGGCCCACTTCGCAGTGGTGATGTCGCGCAAGCATTAATTACTGGGAATTTTCGTTTCATGGGTGCAACATTATTGCATGTTGTTTCGTCTAGTATAATCGGGGTTGCCCTTGCGCTTTCATATTTTAAAGACCAAGGTACAAAGCGAGTAAGCGTGTTGTTCGGTTTGGTTGGCGCTACCCTATTGCATACCTTCTTTAATTTATCTATAATTATTGATGACGGAAGCAAAGCAATCATATCTTTCTTTACTGTCTGGATTGCCTTGATCGTCCTACTCCTGTTTTTCGAGAAGATTAAAAAATTAAGAAACTAATTAATTATATATTATGCCAAAAGATAAGCGATCATTTTTCGAACGACTTACCGGGACCGTCAAGGTTGACCGCGATGAAGACGAACACGATTTCGAGAGCCGAGAACGGCATATTTCTATCGAACCTCGAAATACACGCCGTGAGCCTGAAGCTCATCAGCAGGGTGAATGGGTTGAAGAAGCAGCTGAAGAAGGTCAGCTCACTGTCGATGTATATCAAACGCCAAGTGATATCATCATCAAAACCATTGTTGCGGGTGTCCGCCCAGAAGATCTTGATATCTCAATCAGCCGGGATATGGTCACCATTCGTGGCAAACGTGATGAAAAGCACGAGGCATCAGATGAGGATTTTTTCCATCGAGAGCTCTACTGGGGATCATTCTCCCGAACTGTCCTTCTTCCCGAAGAAGTTGATACCGAAACTGCAGAAGCATCAGAATCACACGGACTTCTCACCATCAAACTTCCAAAGATCGACAAACGCCGACAAATGAAACTTCGAGTTAAGAGCTCCCAGTAATTTCATGTAAAAAAAATCCCGCGGGCGATGCGGGATTTTTTATTGAACAAACTATTTGAAATCAACAATCTGGAGCAATTCCGCCCAACCTGCTCCTGATGGAAGACCAGATGTTGGGATTCTAAATTGTGGATTAAATCCATCCGATGTTTTTATTAACAGAGCAATAAAGGCTACAATTGCCACTACACCAAGAATTGCCACTGTTCGCAACTTGTTTTTAAGCCCTTCAAACTCAATGTGATTTGCTGGCTCAGGTTTTATCTTGCGCATTCCCTGATAGATTAGGTATAGATAAATAGTGCCAAGGGGGCCAAGTACTAGACCTTGGAGAATCTGTGATACTATATCAAAAATCATATCATTCTTCTGATCAGAACCTAAAAGTGGAAGTGTCGCTATGGCCGCAACAATACCTACTGCAATTGAAATCAAGATCATAGCTACTCCAAAGAAAAACAATTTACCAAAAATGTGTCCCCAATAACCCCTAACATAATGCCAGCTTTGGGCTAATGCGTCTAAGCCCCGTTTGTTCTCTACAATTAATACAAAAATTCCGAGACTGATCGCAAGAGCTAAATAAAATCCAGGTACAAACAATAAAACAAATCCGCCAATAACAGCACACATCGAGATAAGGCTCATCCAAATGTTCGGAATCAGGAGATTAACCGATGCTGAGTACGCACCAACTACGTCACCTTCCACTACTCCATTTTTACTTACGGCAATGGTTAAAGCAATATATGAAAGCGAACTAATGATCACAAGGATCAATGCACCAATTGCAAAGACATAAGGAACCTGAATATCACCAAGTAAAATGAGTGCTAATGATAAAATAATAGGGACAACGGCAATCCCAACAATTAAACCAAGATGTTTTTTATAGAATACAAATGATTCTTTTAATAATGTCCCGGCTGGAGGCAACATTGGCTGAAGCGGTCGCGGAGCTTCTGGCGGTGTTGAGGTTAGTTGGTTTTCCATATTTATATTGTAGTACAAAATATGCCTCGGCACCACACCGAACCCAACCACTCAAGTTAAGAATTAGTAGTCCGTCAATTTTGCAATACTGTACTCTAGTACTTCACTAACAATTAGAGAAGTTTGGTGTGGTGCCGAGGACCAGATTTGAACTGGTGACCCCACGCTCTTCAGGCGTATGCTCTACCAACTGAGCTACCTCGGCATGTTATTCTATCTTACCTCAATGTTATCAGCCAAAACAGCTACCCTGGCAAACACATTACCTCAACCCCCTCTCAATTGCGGCTGTTTCTAGAGTTGTAACCACATTTTCAATATAGGGTTTAATATAGTAATAGATTACTACAGCCGCCCCAATCGCAAACAGCAATACAAACACCCGGTAGTACCTATGGAAGAGCATTTCGCGTCTCATGTGGCTCAAAATACGGTTATTATGCTCTGAAATATGCAGCAATTTCTCCAGTATTTTTCGCTCTTCTGACTCCATAGGTTTTTAGAGTATAGCAGAAACCCGATGATTTTCAAGGCTTGCCACGTGGGACGTGGCCGTCAGCGGCTTTACATCCTTTACGTGGTGCCTTCGGCAGGAATCGAACCTACAATTACCCCTTAGGACGGGGCAGTTATATCCATTTAACTACGAAGGCCTGACAAGACTATACCATAACGACCTCTCCCTAGCCCTCTCCTCACGGGAGAGGGAAAATATAGATGTTAAACCCCTCTCAGATGAGGAGAGGGGCTTGGGGAGAGGTCTATGTTAGTAAAAGTTCTTTAAGAGCCTGCTCATCATATCCAATAACCACATTGTCATCGATGCGAATTACCGGAACTCCCATCTGGCCGCTAATATCAATCATCTCTGCGCGCTTCTCAGCGTCCACAGCTACATTGACTTCGGTATATTGAATATTGTTTTGCTGGAAAAATTCTTTGGCATGTCCGCAGTATTTACATGCAGGGGTTGAATATATGGTGACGTTTTTCATGTGGATATATAAGTAATGTCTTATAAGTTAAATCAGTATACCATGCGCACATTTCAATGCAACCACGTAAAGGACGTAAAGCCGCTGACGGCCACGTCCCACGTGGCTAGAAGGCACCTTTGACCTTCTCCCACCAAGTAGGTACTGGCACGGGTACTGTTGAGGTCGCTTTTTTGTCTTCAACGATGATCACGACCTGCTCGCCGGGCTTGGAAACCCCGAATTTCGAGCGAATTTCCTCTTCTATGCCCTCATCAGTCTTAAGGCGATTAAGCTCGTCTGTGAGGATCTTTTGACGGTCTTCGAGGCGTTTTAGGGATACTTGGGCCTGGGCAGCATTAGCTCCACTTTCCTGCTCTTTCTTATAGACTCCCCAGCTTGCCCGGCCAAAAAAGAATACCAATACCAATAATATGGCCACCGCCCCCTTTGAATATAAATATCGACGAAATCGCTTTTTCTCTTGAAATTCCCGCATGTACTGCTATTATATAATGATTATGATGTTCAGCAAAAATAGTAAGAAGATATTGAATGCAATTAGTGTTGTCGTGGCCGTGCTGATCATCCTCAGTATGTTGATCGCCGGGTTTAGTTACTAGTTTAGGTAACCCCTATTCCCCACTTCTCATCATCTTCAGGAAGACATCCTGCGGAATATTTACCGTACCGCGGTCTTTCATCCGCTTCTTTCCTTCTTTCTGCTTGTCTCGTAATTTCATTTTTCGTGTGATGTCACCACCGTACATATGCTGAGTCACATCTTTTTTCATTGCAGATAATGTCTCAGATGCAATAATTCTGCCCAGTGCCTTTCCCTGAATTTTGGTGGTAAACATTTGACGCGGCAAGACTTTAAACAATCGCTGAACCGCCTGTTCTGCTTCAAGTTCAACTCGGCGGCGGGATACAACACGGGAAAATGCCGGCACAACTTCATCAGCAACAAGCACATCAAGGCGTGTCACATCAGCATCGCGCATATCAGCGATCGTGTAAGAAACTGAGGCGTAGCCGGATGTACCGCTTTTAACTTCATCAAAAAAGTTGCGCATCATTTCTCGAAGCGGCATTTGAGCATTGAGCGTGGTTCTCTGACTTGTTCCGGTTGATGTTATTGATTCACCAAATGTTTCTGTCTCACCGGTTTCTGCTTCATGATCATAGAGAAGCTGGAGAAGCACACCTAAATATTCTGCCGGTGAAATAATTTTTAAATTCACCCAAGGCTCACGGACGGCTTCAATCTCGCCGTCATCAGGAAAGTACACCGGTGAATAAATAATTTCTTTTTTATTATTCTTTAATTCAACTTCGTAAGTAATAGATGGCGAGGTAACAATCAACTGCAAATTAAATTCGCGGCGTAAACGCTCGGTCACAATCTCCAAGTGAAGCATTCCAAGACAACCGCAGCGGAATCCCCGGCCTAATGTTCCGGATGTTTCTTCTTCATACATTAGTGATGAGTCAGATAATTTAAGACGACCGAGGCCTAGCCGAAGTGTTGGAAAATCATCCTGACTTTCTGGATATACCGAGGCCCATACTACCGGCATTGGATTCATGTACCCTGAAAGTGCAGGCAAGGGATGCTTGGTACTTGAGATCGTATCTCCAACAGAGGCAATACCTGCTTCTTTGATGCCAGTAACAATATAGCCGATCTCTCCTGCTCCCAGACTTTCTTTTGGCATTTCTTCTGGAGAGAAAATTCCAACTTCAAGAGCAGTAAAACTTTTCCCGGCGATAACAAATTGTAATGTATCACCTTTTTTCACTGAACCATCCATAACTCGGACATACACAATCACACCGCGATGACTTGAATATTTAAAATCAAACACCAAAGAACGAAGTCCTAATGTATCGGGATGTTCAGGCTCTGGCGGCGATACACGCTTGATCACTTCTTCTAAAAGTTCTTTAACGCCTTCACCGGTTTTTCCAGAACATTGTAAAATAGTGTCTTCTGAAATTTCAAGCACACGGGCGATTTCTTCTTTGACTTCTTTGACGCGAGCAAGCGGTGAATCGATCTTTGAGAGCACGGGAATAATAGTGAGTCCTGATTCACGGGCCATGTTAAGTGTCGTAAGTGTCTGAGCCTGAACACCCTGAGTTGCATCTACAAGCAAAATCGATCCTTCAACGGCTTTCAAAGCACGCGATACTTCATATGAGAAGTCGATGTGGCCGGGAGTGTCGATAAGATTTAAGACATATTCCTCTCCCTGGTATTCCATATCCATGCGGACTGGCTGCATTTTGATGGTAATACCGCGTTCACGCTCGAGCTCCATTGAGTCCAATACCTGCTCTTTCATCTTGCGCGCTTCCACTGTATGCGTGATTTCAAGCATTCGGTCAGCCAAGGTTGATTTACCATGGTCAATGTGGGCGATAATGGAGAAATTGCGGATATTCTGCCGTTTCATGGACTTCCATACTACCAAAAACAGCCGAAATTACTAGCTTTTTTTTAGAACTACATTGTGGGTTCGGTTGGCACTACTTTTGCCTTCCATATTTTCCTGTGCAGTGTAGCCACAATATCGTGGAGCTCATGGTTTTTAAGTAGTACAAGGATGCTGACACCGAATATAATGCCGCCGATCCCAGCCAGGAATCCCTGCAAAAAGATACCGATTGCGGTATTGATATCAAAAATATTATCGAACACATCGAGCAAGACATATGAGACGTAGCCCATCAAGACCGAAGCAGAAATAATATGTAAGGCCGAACGCCAAATGGCTGCAGAATAACCCCGGTATGAAAATTCAAATAATATCCAGTGCAAGATCATATTAATGACCATCCCAACTGAATACCCAAGTGGAAGCATAAGTACAACCGAGCCCGGAATATCCTGAATACGGAAGAGATCTTCTATAAAATAACGGAATACTTCATTGGTATTAAATATTCGAATAAAGAGTACCGAGAAAGCAACAATGAGAATTGCCGATGTAATATTTACAATCAGCGGACGTTTTGTATCCCCTCGTGCATAATATGAACGTAAAAAGAGCAGCACTAAACTTTGCGGAACTAATGACAAAACAAACAGTGCAAGCGCTGCTGCAGTGAGACGAGTGTCAGACCAGCTGAAATCTCCCGCTCCCAGAATGACGCGGACGATCTGGGCTCGCAATACAATAAAGAGAATAATGATCGGTACTGACCAAAAGATAATGTGCTTGGTGGAGGTGATCATCTGACTTAAAAACTTTTTATGCTCTCCGGTCGTAAACAATTTTGTCAGAAGTGGAAATGCAGCCAGCGAATAACTTACGCCGATAATTGAAAGCGGCACAGATTGCAAATTCCAGGCAAAGTTGAAGATCGAGATTGCCCCCGTTGCCAAACCTGCAGCAAGAATAATCTGAAAGAACTTTGAGATCTCACTTGAGGAAAGTGCGACTGTACGCGGTAAAGATACTAATAATACTTTCCAGGCAACTTTCATATTTGGTCGCAGTGTCAATCGCGGAAATAGTTTAGTCCGCGCAACAAACGGCAGCTGGATCATACAATGAAGAAATGCCCCGAGTGCTACACCCCAGGCCAAACCGCTCATTCCCCACAATGGATAAAAGAGGACAATACCGGTGATAATACCGAGATTGTAAATGATCGGACTTAAGGCATAGATAAAGAAGCGCTTATAGACCTGAGTGATACCCGCGAGAAAGTTTGAGAAACCGAGAAAGATCGGTGAGAGCAGCATGATTCTTGTCATGAGAATAAGCTGTGAAAAATCTGCTTCAAATGCGGGAAAGAGTGTTTTAACCAAATATGGAGTAAAGAAGAATACGATCAGCGAAGTAATTCCAATAACCAGAAAAAAGAAACTGAATATTGCATTGATAAATTCTCGAGCTTCTTCCTTACCCTTCTCCAATCGCTCCATTAAAAATGGAATGAGCACCGACATCGACACAATCGATGCAATCGACACAAAAATGAAATCTGGAATGCGAAAGGCCGCATAATAAATATCCAATTCGTGTCCGGCTCCAAATTGATAGGCCAGTAGTCTGTCACGCACGAGTGCCAGTATTTGCGAGAGAAGCGCAAAGAAACCAAGAATATAGGCAGCCTCATGGAGGCCGCCTATTTCTCTGCTTATAAATGTGAAGACTTTCTTAACCATTTCTATCTATCGGCCTATCTATCCGCGGTGTCTGCTGGGGCTGAATCCTCTTCAAGCGGCGGATTAGATCGGCGTTCTGGTGTGTTATCAAGCGGTGGTGTAACTCCAGCAAACGGATCTCGATTTGCTCGCAAGTTTGTAAGGATCAAATCAACTTCTTTATTGTCCGGATTTGATGCTTTGAGTTGTTCAAACTGAGCGATAGCTTCTGCCTGTCGATCAAGCTTCTCATATGAGAGACCGAGGAAGTATTTTGCATTTGCATAGTCTGAAGCCAATCGGACTGCTTCTGCAAAGGCTGATGCTGCGCCTTCATAACTCTTATCCTGGTATCGGAGCAATCCTAGCTGGAAGTATACTCCTGGATTTGTAGGGTTGAGAAGTGCTGCTGCCTCAACTGACTGAATTGCGCTCTTAAGATCTCCTTCTCCGACCTGGATCTGAGATAGGTAGAAAATCGCATCAGTGTAATCATTCTTGAGTTTCAAGGCTTCACCGATCTGAAGTTTAGCTTTGGCAATGTCTCCGTGCGCTACATCAAGTCGAGCGAGAACTAAAGGAATGGCTGGACTTGTAGGATTCAAACGCTTTGCTTCTGCGTATGCAGCCTGTGCTCGTTCATATGCACCTGCAACTTTGAATGGAACGACAGATTCATATGCCCGACCGAGTGCTAACCAGTTTTGATAATTTGTTGGGTCGATATTCTTTGCAGTCTCTGCTGCTTGCTGAGCGTCACCCAAGAATGTTCGGAACTGATTTTCCAAAACATTCTGAGGAACATTCTGCTGTGAGAGAAGCAAGTTGATTTTTACGAGGTTCAATTCTGAAAGTGTTCGGTAGAACTGATCCTGACCGCTGAGTCGGACAGAACTGATCATCGAAGCTTCTGCTTTTTCCAAATTTCCGTTTACGTTTGCTTCAACAAGTCCTCGATTGAAGAAGAGTGATGCTACAAATCTTCGGCCAATGGTGTAGGTTGAGATAAGCATGACCAAGAGCAATACAATAAAGATAAGAACTGAAACGAAACTCATTCGCGGATCGCGGAGAATATTGACTGAGCGGATCTTCACAAGCTTGTTCTCGATAAGTGAAGCCATGAACAACCCCGTGAAGAAGAAGGTCAATACAAGAAGCGCTGCGGATGGAACATAGACAATACTGAAGATCCAGAGGTAGAGCGCCATGATAAAGGACGAAACCGTAATGTAGTTTGAGAATTGATCGCGGGCTCGTGAGAAAAGTGCCTTGAAGCCCATCCACAAGAACAAGACGAAGAACGTGAGCCATGCAAGCGTACCAAGCAATCCAGTAGTAATTACAAAGGTAGGAATGAGACCAATACCATAGTTAAAGTCTGTACCCCAGAAGATAGTATTGTTAATAACCTGTGGTTTTGATTTGAGCCATTCGTTTACGAAGCGGTTTGGACCAACACCAAAGATAGGGTCCTGGCGGAGTGACTGCTTTGCAATATCAAAGGTACTTGACCATGATGGTCGTACTTCAACATTTGAAACAACCAATCGATTAAGCACAGGAATATTAAAGAGATTAGTGATTCCTGAGTAGAGGTTCCCTCGAAGGAGAATAAAGAGGATAGCAATAAGCAATACAATAAGTGAAGTAACAGGAACGGTTCGGCGGGTTACGGTGTCTTGATCAGCCTGTGCCTGGAAGGCGCGTGATTTATTGAATGAGAAGTTGTACACAAAGAAGATCAAAGCTGATCCTGCAAGCATGTACCAGACGATCATAAAGTTGACGATACTGAGGAAGAACAATGAAATACCAAGCATTACACCAAATACAATCTTAAGATTCCGCTCTAGGTTGAGCAATTCAAGTGAAATGAATGAGAATAATGCAACAACTCCGAAGTAAATACCAAGATCATTCCATCCACCAATCAATGTTGAGGTAGGGCTGAGCAATACATTAAGTGAAAGGAAATCACCTCCAACAAGCAATCGAATGAGCTGGAAGAGCGCGATAATCGGTACCGGAATAAGGAAAGCCATGTATGCATAGACCAAGCTTTTCTTTGAGGCAAAGAAGTACGCCACAAAAAATGCGAGTGCTACACCGGCAGTGATAAAAGCAAACGTACCAATTTCATATCCTTGTCCGATGAGTGAAGTTGCTTTTGAGGGAGAAAGCAAGGCTGAGATACCGTAGGTTACGGGAATTGCAGCAAGCGCGATGAAGAGTGAGTTCGGGATAAAGCGAAGTGTTCCGTCTTTAAGGCGTGAAATGATGCAGGCGCAGAAGGTTGCAATAATAGCAATGTAGAGAATTAAAACTTTTGCAAACTGAAATGAAACAATTGACGATGGGATAAAGAAAAGCGGTGATAAAAATACCACGGCTAAGATTATCCATTGCGCAATTCTATCTGGAGTTGATTCGGGCTGCGTTTCTTTTGCTGCCGATATTATTTGTTCGTTTTCCATATATTAAGTTAATGATAAAGTATGTGATTCATTATAGAGGATGAGGCTAGGGATATCAACCCAAGGGGTGTACATAACACAAACCGCGCCTTTAGGGCGCGGTATTGCGATATGCTTTGCATCTATAAGCCGAATTCTGTCTTACCTATTTACATAAGTATGGACAATTATTTATCTGGGCTCATCATTACTGATAAGCTCAAGCGGCACTCTCCACATTATTCTTGCGAATCCTGTAAAGCACGGCCTTGCACCGAAGTAAGGATTTGGCCGTTTCACTCCTTAGATTTCTCAAAGGATTAATCCTTGCGGATCCTGAGGCTTTTTCAGGCCTCAGCGTCACTGTTCGCACCTCGACCGCCCACATATCGGCGGCGACGGGTATTACCCGCTACCCTGCTCCCTTCGACTCATCCTTTTCAGGAATCGCTCAGGGCGGTGTTCGGACTTTCCTCCCCTAGTTTTCACTAAGAGCAATCATCCAATGCAAAGTATTTTTATTATACCAATTTAATTTATCTAAGTCAAACAACCCCACCCTTGCATTTGACTATAGGCTTTTATTTGAATTTGGGCCTAATACATCTTCAAAAGTTGCATCAGGTCCATTTTCTCCTGTTAAATCAGTAAGTCCGCTGTTAAAAGACTCTCGACGTTCTGCTTCAGCATCAAATGTATCCATAAGAGGTTTCATAAGCTGAATATGAGCCTGAATCTGTTCAATATAGCTTCCATAACTACCTCGAAATGGAGCAGAAGTTTCAATAGCTGTTGTAATATCTTTTATTGCTTTAACATGCTCCTCTATCTTTGCCTGAATTTCTTTTTCTGAATTATTTTCTAAAGGTAATGCATTAAAATTATGTGCCATGATATTTATATTAAAGATTAATAAAAATTATACTACAAATCCTTTCCGTAGTAAATTATCCAACCATTACCTTTACGAGATTCTTCAACATCTCCGGATTCGCCGAACCTTTGGTTGCCTTCATCCCCTGCCCGACAAAAAACATAAGCGCAGCTACCTTGCCGGCTTTATAGTCTGCGACGACTTTTGGATTATCAGCAATCAGTTTTTCAATAATAGCTTTCAATTCCCCTTCATCATTTTTCTGGAACAAGCCTTTTGCTTCAGCAATTGCTGCTGGCTCACCTCCCTCTTTGTACATAATTGCTAAAATATCTTTTGCCCCACGAGAGCTGACTTTATTTTCACCAATCATTTTAATAAGCTCAGCAAAACTTGTATCTGAAATTGGTTTCTTTTCCCAGTATTCAGGCTCTTTTTTTACCATACCGAGCAAGTCAGAACTAATGTAGTTTGATGCAAGTTTAATCAGCTTTTTATCACCACCAAAATCTGCAATCAACGCTTCAAAGTAATGCCCCCATTCAGGTGACTGAATATAAATCTCTGCATCTTCTGCCCGAAGCTCAAATTCTTTTTTATATCGCTCGCGTTTGTCCCAAGGAAATTCTCCGATCTCTTTCTTCAATACATCTTTCTGAAATTCGGAGATCTCACTTATATAGAGCTTCGGTAAATCTGGATCAGGGAAATATCTATAATCATGAGAGTCTTCTTTCTTTCGTTGCGAATACGTTGTCTCTTTTGTCTCGTTCCAACCGCGGGTTTCTTGAACAATTTTTTCACCCTTCTCAAGGGCTTCAATATGACGTTCTACTTCATACTCAATAGCTTTTTCAACAGCACGAAATGAGTTGAGATTCTTTACTTCAACTTTTGTGCCAAACTTGTTTGGATCCTCGCTAACAGAAATATTTGCTTCGACACGCATTTCTCCTTTTTCCATATTTGCTTCACCGATATCAAGGTATCGCAAAAGTAATTGCAATTCTTTAGCAAAAGCCACAGCATCGGCAGCTGAGTGGATCACCGGTTCAGTTACCAATTCCATCAAAGGCACCCCAGCCCGATTATAATTTACCAAACTATAGCCTGCCTGCGCAGCCAGGTCCCCAGCTTCATGCTGTGAAGTTCCGGTATCTTCTTCAAGATGAACCCGTGTAATATCGATACCATTTAATTTTCCACCAGACACAAGCGGATATTTATATTGAGAAATTTGATAGCCTTTTGGAATGTCTGGATAAAAATAGTTTTTGCGGTCAAATTCAGTAAAGTCAGCGAGTTTCCCATCAAGTGCAACACCCATTTTAAGGACATGTTTAACGGCCTCTTTGTTGATCACCGGCAGAGTTCCCGGATGCCCCATACATACCGGGCAAATGTTTACATTAGGCCGTCTTTCATCAGGATCATTCTTAGAGTTGCAGAACATCTTGGTCTGCGTCTTCAGTTCTGCGTGGACTTCCAAACCGATCGTTGTATAGTATTGTTTTCCGGAGCTCATGAAAAGTATCCTATCATATTAAGCCCTATTTCGTCATGTTATGCAGCTGTTCTTAATATTTTCACCAAATTATCTTTCAATTCTTTTACTGACTCGTCATCGAGAATTGAAACCGTGAATACGTGAGCGGCTTTTTTCTTGAACTTTTTTAGCTCTTCTTTGATCTTTTCCGGAGTAGTTGTATCGGTTTTAGTTAAAATAATAACCTCAGGTTTTTCATTAAGTGCAGTGTCAAATGATTTTAATTCACCGCGAATGGTTGTGTATACCTCCTGAAGATCTTCGTTCTCAAGTGAGATACAATGGAAAATAATTTTGGTGCGTTTAACATGGCGTAGAAATTTATGCCCCAGACCTTTGCCTTCTGATGCACCCTCGATAAGCCCTGGGATATCAGCTACGATAAATCCTTCCATGTTTCCAAGTGCCGGATCAAGGGTGGTAAACGCATATGATCCAACTTTTGATTTTGCGTTGGTGAGTTCATTCAAAAGACTCGATTTGCCGGCATTCGGTAAGCCAACAAGCCCGGCATCAGCCACAAGTTCAAGCTCAATTGAGAATTCTCCAGCCTCACCGTCTTTGCCGGGAGTCCATTCTGTCGGTGATGTATTTGTCGAGGCTTTGAAATGTTCATTGCCCAAGCCGCCGCGGCCACCTTCAAGCAGCAAGACCTGATCGCCTTCTTTGAGCAGCGTGTATTTTTTACCAATCGTTGTGTTGGTTATAATTGAACCAATAGGCAGATCAATAATAACGTCATCGCCATTTGCGCCGTGTTTGCTGTCTTTAAAACCATTTTCGCCGCGACCGCCAAAGAATCCTTTCTTATGTTTGTATTTTGCCAAAAGCTGGATATCACGAACACCGCGAGCATAGACATCGCCGCCCTTTCCGCCGTTGCCGCCTGAAGCACCAGAAAACTCCTTGCCTTTTTCATGGCGCCATCGGACCACGCCGTCACCGCCTCGGCCAGCTTCGGCCGCAAATTGTAATTCGTCTATAAATGCCATGTGATTATTTAAGCATCAGTGGATAGATATCCAAAAGTGCAAAGAAAAGTGCCAATACCAGAGGTCCTAATAGAAAGCCTATCGGGCCAAACAGTATAATGCCTCCGAGCACCGAAATCAAGATAAGCATCGGATGGATCTTGATGCCGCGGTTGATGAGGTTGGGAGAGAGGAAATTGTCCACCAACCCTACTACTACGACGCCCCAGATAGCTAATCCTATCGCCGCACCAGAACTGCCAGTAAAAACGAGATACAGTACTGCCGGAATAATCACAAGCGCGGTGCCAATACCCGGGATGAGTCCAGCGATCATCGCTGTTGACCCCCAGATGATAGGGCTTGGTACTCCAAATATCAACATTCCAAGTCCCGCAAGCACTCCTTGAATAATTGCGATAACAAGAGAGCCTTTGATGACAGAGTTAATCGCTACTGCAAGCTTTTTGAAAATTTGTTCATCATATTCATTAACCAAAGGACTCAATTCAATATAATGTTTTCGCAGCGAATCGCCGTCTTTAAATAGATAGAACAATGCAACCAGCATAATGAAGAGGTCGAGTCCCACAGTCAGAAATCGGGTGAACACTGCACCAAAATTTCCCACGATCCACTGCAGACCAGCTTGCGCATATGAGGCAATATCAAGCGTAAGCTCAGGAAAAAACCCCTGGAGGTATGATTCAAGATTTGAGATCTGGTTTGTAAACACACCGGCGCCTCCCCCACGCACTGCGATCGAGTCATACAAACCAGCCGCTTCAGAAAAGAGTAAACTACCAAGGACAGCAACCGGCAACAGCACCAAAATAATAATCACTAAAAGCGTACTTAAAGAAGCCAATGTTTTCCGGCCTTTCCATCTGCGCAAGAAATATGTGTACAAAGGGTGAAATACAACGGCAAACGAAATTGCCAATACGAGCGGCGCAATGAACGGCTTAAAGATAAACAGCATGATTCCTGCCACCATCAAAAAGAGGATGAGGAAGAAATAGTGCTGTAGTTTGTTGTTATGTAATGTTTCCATATTATTGTAGATACCTCTTTATACCATGACTTATGGCAAAAGCGAGGGGCTTTGACAGTAATGCCTGAATTTTGCCTCGAATAAAAAATCTGCGCTGCGGGCTCAATCGATCATCCATTTCGTGCCGGCCTTCGAGAATTTTATCCGCTACATATTCACCCAGTGCTGCAGCAGACGATAATCCCCCGCCGGCCCCGACAAAATAGACATTACGCATGACCGAATCTGTTCCAATAATCGGCAGGAAATCTTTTGTAACGCCGATCAAAACTGGCCAGACGTACTCAAGTTTTATTGATACATCTGGAAACTTTTGATCGAGGTATTTGTACATACTGTTTATGATGTGTTGCGGCACCTGCTTTTTTTGGCGAGCATATCGATACAGCATAGGTGAAGTAGTAATGAGCAATCGATTCCCTTGAACCAGCCGGAGCGAATACGGAAATAGATGAGACTCTCGAGCGATCATTGAACCTCCTGGAAAAAGTTTGATGATCGTATCACGTTGCAAAGGCGCAGAAATTCCCAAGAAACTTTGCGCATGATGGATAGATTCTTCAGCCATATGAAACCGCGGCAAAAATCGATCGGTGCAAATAATAATTTTTTCTGCTTGAATAGTATAGTTTTCAGTACGGATATAGGGAGCGGCAAGTTCTACAACCGAGGTATGCTCAAAGATTTCAACACTGTCGCGAATAAGCGATTCCTTTAATTCCTGACAGAATAAAAATCCATTGATACTAAAGCTCCCCTTATAACGCACACCTGCGTCATATTCTCTTGAGCCGATAACTCGGTTGAGGGTGTCACTGCGGTAGAGCCATGCTTCATAACCAAGTTTTTTGTGAATGGCCCATTCTTTTGCAATACGAGGATAGTGCTTATGATCGCTGACCGTAACCAAAGAATCCTGGACCACATAATCACAATTAATATTTCTTTTTTCTATTGTTTGGCGGATTGATTCAACTCCGCTTTTAGAAAATTCCCAAATCTGCCTTCCTCCAGGATCACCGTATGTTGTTACAAGATCTGCTAATCCCAATTCTGCCTGTGGAGTAACTATGCCAGCTCCCTTTCCACTGGCACCAGCCCCGCACACCGATGATTCAACAATCGCAACCCGAATATTTTTATTATACTTCTTAATTCGCTGAGCACACATCAATCCGGCAACACCGCCGCCGATAATTGCCACGTCCAAATTGAGATCACATTCGAGCTTGGTGATCTTTGGGGTTTTTAATGTGAACCAATAAACATCAGAACGGGGTTGATGCCATTTCATAGTAGAGTGTCATAAGCTCTACTGCTATTGTAACAAACTTTTGCCGGTCATGGATTCCGGTTGTGCAATATCAAAAAGCTGAAGAATTGTGGGAGTGATGTCGGCGAGTGCCCCTTCTGATCGAAGTGTTTGGCCTTGATGAGTAAGGATTGCGGGAACGGGATTAATAGTATGCGATGTATGTTTCTCCCCAGTGATCGGATCAATATTTACTTCTGCATTTCCATGATCTGCAGTGACAAAAGCAATACCATTTTGTGAATGCAAAAACTCAAGCACTCGACCGAGCTGGGTATCAGCTTCTTCAAGCGCTTCAACAATTGCGGGAACATTGGCAGTGTGGCCGACCATATCGGGATTAGCAAAATTGATAAAAATAAAATTGGTTCCTTTGATAATTTGTTCAATGGCTTTATCAGCAATTGCTTCTGCCCTCATCTTTGGTGCTAAATCGTGCGTCGGCACATCTTTGCGGCTATCGAGGAGAATATGTTCTTCTCCATCGTGCGGCAATTCTTTTCCTCCATTCAAAAAATATGTAGCGTGAGGAAATTTCTCAGTCTCGGCAATGTGAGCCTGTGTTAATCCAGCTTTTGAAATTTCTGCCGCAAGCGTTGTTTCGATGAGCGTTTGAGGATAGGCTACATGCGCTCCCAGTATTTTATCGTACTCTGTTAACGTTACAAAACAAATATTATGAGTATCTCTTTTTTCAACGATCTTTTTAGAAAGCATGCGTGCACGATCTGCTCGGAAATTGAAGAAAAATACACCGTCATTCTTTTCAACTTTATATCCTTTGTCGGTATCATCCAAGAATATGATCGGCTCAAGATGTTCATCCATTTTGCCTTCGGCGTATAATTCCTTAACAACTTCTGAAGGCTTTTTGCCTTTAATTGATTTGCCCTTGCCTTCAAAAATAGCATCTTCAGTTTTCTTCAGGCGATCCCAGTTATTGTCACGATCCATTGCATAGAATCGGCCTGATGCTGTAGCAATAAACCCGATGCCAAGTTCCTGAAGCACTTGCTCTAGCTTAATTAAATATTGATGTGCACTTTGCGGTGGAGTATCGCGGCCATCAGTAAATATATGCAGGGCAATTTTTTCAATGCCGCGATCTTTTGCTGCTTTCAGAAATGCATACAAGTGATTGCTGTGGGCATGGACGCCTCCTTCACCCAGTAATCCTTTCACATGAAGCGTTGAGTCATGAGCTTTGACATGATTAAAAAGCACATTAAATGCTTCATTATCAACAAATTGATTTGCTTCGATAGCTTTTCCAATTCTTACCAAATCAGTATCAATAATTTTTCCCGCACCAATCGTCGTATGTCCAATTTCAGAATTCCCCATCTGACCTTCAGGTAATCCAACAGCAAGCCCTGATGCTTCAAGCAAGGTGTGTGGATATTCTTTCCAATAGCGATCAAAGTTTGGTGTTTTTGCCTGAGCAATTGCGTTATGGGTTGGATCTTCGCGGTAGCCCCAGCCATCGAGGATGATGAGAGCAACTTGTTTAGGTGATTTCATAGTATTTCAATGTAGCATTTTTAGGAAGATTTTATCAAGAGAATAGTAGAATCTATTCCACCCCGGCCCTCCCTTAATTTAAGGGAGGGTGCCCGAGCACATGCGAGGGCGGGAGGAATATCATGCACCATATTCATAATTCAAAAGAGATGCGTCTTCATCGACAAGAATTGAGGCGTAATCTAACTCCTCAGGAACTAAAGCTTTGGCCACATTTGCGTAGGAAGAAACTTGGTGTCCTTTTTTATCGTCAACACAGCATCGGTCCATACATTGTCGACTTCTACTGCCCTGCAAAACGTTTAATTATTGAACTTGATGCTTATTTACAACATCTTAATCAAACAATACTCCGATTCTGGAATAGCGAAATCGATGACAATATTCTTAGAGTTGTTGAGATAATCAACTCTATACTTTAAACGCACCCTTCCCTGCAAAATGTGCTTTTGCAGCAAGCGCTTCTTCGATTCTAAGGAGTTGATTGTACTTTGCCGTGCGTTCTGATCGGCAGAGTGAGCCGGTTTTAATTTGCCCTGTTCCGAGTCCAACCACAAAATCTGAAATGGTTGTGTCTTCTGTTTCACCTGATCGGTGGGATACAATTGAAGTAAATCCAGAATTTCGAGCCATAGTGATCGCATCAATCGTTTCTGAGACAGTGCCAATTTGATTGAGCTTGATCAAAATTGAGTTACCCGCCTTTCGCTCAATTCCCTGCTTGAGGCGTTCTGGATTAGTCACGAACAAATCATCTCCCACAATCTGGACTTTCTTGCCAAGCTTTTTTGTCATCAATTCATATCCAGTCCAGTCATCTTCATGCAAGCCGTCTTCAATTGAAACAATCGGATACTTTGCTACCCAGTCAGCGTAAAAATCTACCATCTCTTCTGAACTCAAGATCTTGCCTTCAGTTTCTAAGTGATATTTTCCGTCTTTATAAAGTTCACTCGCTGCAGCATCAAGCGCAATACCGATATCTTTGCCTGGCTTGTAACCAGCTTTTTCAATTGCTTCGAGAATCACTTCGATCGCTGCTTCGTTTTTCGGTAATGATGGCGCAAATCCTCCTTCGTCACCGACTGATGTGTTCAATCCTCGAGATGCCAGAATTTTTTTAAGTGCATGAAATACTTCTGTTCCCATCTGCAATGCCTGCGCAAAACTCTTTGCACCAACCGGCATGATCATGAATTCCTGAAGGTCAGTAGAATTGAGCGCATGCTTTCCGCCGTTCAAGATATTCATCATCGGCAACGGTAATCGCATTTCTTTTGTCTTTGAAATTGTTTGGAAATATTTATAGAGCGGCTGCTTTTTGCTTTTTGCAGTGGCATGAGCAAAGGCAAGTGAGATACCGAGAATGGCATTTGCACCGAGTGCTCCTTTATTTGCTGTTCCATCAAGTTCGATCATTGCGGTATCGAGGGCGCGCTGTGTAAACTCTTTGCCTTTAAGCGCTTTCTTGAGTTTAGTATTTACATTATCAACCGCTTTCATGACGCCTTTTCCTCCATAGCGTTTGTCACCGTCACGGAGTTCGACTGCTTCATGTGAACCGGTGGATGCTCCAGAAGGAACAGCTGCGCGGCCGAAGGAGCCATCGCTTAACCATACATCAACTTCAACGGTCGGGTTTCCGCGTGAATCCAGAATCTCTCTTCCTTTTATGTCTTTGATTGTTGCCATACTTTTAGTATTAAAAAATTAACGTGACAAAAAAGAGTGTATCACATTATGCTATGGAATGGCCAGGTCAAAAGCTCTAAAAACTTTTTGCGTAAGGGACGATGGATCCATTGTTCATATTGTACTTCACGAGATAGCTGAATGTCTTCGAAAAAGTGCTGCTTAACCTGAGCCACAAAAGCCGGATCAGAAGCTGCAATGTTAATTTCGTGATTAAAATAAAAGCTTAAACTATCCAAATTAAAACTGCCCGTAGTGGCCCATTCATCATCGATTACCGCAGACTTTGCGTGCATCATCACACCTTTATATACACGTATTCTGATCCCTGCCTTAAGTGCAAGAGTAAAGTACGATTCTCGGGCATGATTAATAAAATAATGATCAGCAATTTCCGGTACCATGATCCTTACATCAACCCCACGCTTTGCGGCCAAACGAAGGATTCTGAACAACCGAATGTCAGGAATGAAGTATGGTGTCGTTAAATAAATATATTTTTTTGCGTTGCGGATCTGGGATATCAAAGCCTGATAGATAAAACGCTGCCCCGGCCGTGGTGAATTTGTTAACACATTAAAATTCTTTACAAATTGCGGCGACGGCGTAAAGCGCGCTCGCTTGCTTCTGATCATACTTCGCCAAATAATTTCAAAGCTGCGCATAATGTCTGGAACAAGCAGCCCGGTCACTCGCATATGAGTATCACGCCAATCAGCCATATCATTTTTGATACCAACTCCGCCAAGATGGGCGATATGATCATCGATGATCATTATTTTACGGTGATCACGGAAAAAATTGGCAGTGAAATTTGTGATCCGCCACGGCTTAACCGGGTTAAAAAATTTCACATGAATACCCACACTGCGCAGCTGCTCAGGCAGGGGTGAGCGATAAAATGACCAGCTCCCAACGGTATCACAAAGCAGCCTGATCCGTAATCCTGCCTTAGCCTTCTGTATTAGCAAGTCAATAAACTGCTGTCCAATAAGGTCGATCGTAAATATGTATTGCTCGATATCTATAGAGGCTGAAGCGGACTCAACATCACCCAACATTGCCTGCCAAGCATCGGAAGTCTTGGTGAAAAACTGCGTTTGTACCTCGGTCATAGGCCATACTATACCACGTATTTTGGTGTTAGAATAGAGAAAGGTAACAGGCTCTTGTACGTCCTCATTAGTAAGACTATTTAAAAAAAGTCGATAATTAAAAATTACCAATATGACAATCTACTACGCAACCGAAGATCGAGGATTCGCAAGTATGGATCCGGATCGCCAGAAAGAGATCGCGTCACGAGGAGGCAAGGCTGCACACGAAAAAGGTACTGCCCATGAATTTACTCCTGACGAAGCGCGAGAAGCTGGCCGAAAAGGAGGTCAGAAAGTGAGCCAGAATCGAGATCACATGGCCCGCATTGGACGAATGGGAGGTCAGGCACGACGAATGAAAGTATAGTCGTATCCACCCTTTAACAAAAAACCTCTGATATCATATGCAGAGGTTTTTTGTTGGTCCAATTTTCTGAATTTTGGTGAATTTATGTTCTGTACTGCAGAGCCCGCCTGATGCGTCTAAATGAATCCCCGATAAAGATGAGTCCGGTGAGACCTACACCGATGATAATCGTTTTCACCACAACTTGGGTATTCATAAATGCTGAAAACATAAATTTTCCAAGAGCTTCAATATCATGAAGCGAATAGACATTCATGAGAATATTTCTTATTGAAACGAAAAGTGTGGCCATGGCAATGAATACTGCAATGAGCAGGAGTTCAATAAGCAATGGCTGAGCCACACTTTTAAAAAGGTATACCGTGTATACCCGGCGCATAATATTATTTTTTATTTCACTACTTTGCATATAATTTTGAAGCTTTCTCGAACTCAGATTTTGCTCGATGCATTCGTGTCCTGACTGCGCCTGCTGACAATTTCTCTATCTCGGCAATGTCCTCATAGCTTTTACCCTCCAAGAGAGTGAGCGTTAGTATTCGTCCAAGTGCAACAGGGATCTTTGAAATGATCGAGAGGATATGATCGAGGTCGATCTTTTTATCAAAATCGTTTTCAGAGAATACAAGATCCCCATCCATTTCAACATGTTCCAAAAATTGTTTGTCCCGATTCTTCTTTTTGCAAAACGTATAGCAGGTATTTAAAAGAATTCTATAGGCCCATGATTTAAAGGTTGCTCCTTCCTGAACCTGGAACTTTGAGGCATTCATATACATTTTTACAAATGCATCCTGGACAATGTCTTCAGCTTCTTCCCTGTCTTTTAAAATATAGGTAATCTTGCGCAAAAATTCTTTCTGGTAGCGCTCAACAATAATCCCAAATGCTGAGGGATGATTTATAGAAAGGCTGAGCAATTCGCTATCTGATTTGTCTTTGTGTGATTCCATTGTATATGGCAAAAGATGGGCGTAGGGTCCCATCCAGCCATTTTTGTTCATTATATCCGACCTTTACACTTATTATAACTATCGAACTTGGCGGGATGTTACAAAGTAATTGTAACTTAAAAATTCACATATACCAATCTAACTATAACCCCTTTAATTTTAAAAGCTCTATTTAATGATATCTGGAATAATATCTCTAAATGACTTTGAAGAGCTCATTGATTTATTCCAATCTTTTATAAATTTTCTTAACTCTTTTTGGGCCATAGGGTCTTTCATGTCTTCAACCATTTGTGATAGCTTTTTTGCCACTAATTCAATGTCCGTTTTAGTAAATACATTGATATAAAATTTATAATGGGTGATTTCTAAATAATCAGCAATTTTTGCAATTCTTGATTCATCTGAGCTTGCATCAAGTATCTCTGCTGATAATTCTGCAAAGTGTTTCTGCTGTTCACCAAAAAGCTTTGAAATGTAGTTGTGATTCTCAGCCTCAAATTTCTTAGCATACTCACGTGCTTTTGGATTAGCTCTAGCATAAAGCATACCAATATCTCCTCCAAATAATTCACCTAAATCATGAATTAAACAGAATTCTAGGACCTTCTGGATATTAATCTTTGCACCTTTGTGATTAAGTGAAGCTGCAAGCTGCCAAGCAATAAAGGTAACTAAATAATGATGCTCAGCTAGATTGCTTAACTGCATATCACCTCCCCATGCAGAATATCCATATTGTGGCTGCTTCCGAGTTATTTCCATTAAATGGAATAGATTGGTCAGATGTCTCATATGATTTTTAATTAATGCTTTATTATATTAAAATACTTGTTTTTATCTCTCTGAAGAATCTTAACAAACTCGTCAAAATATTTCTTTAATCCAGGGTAATGCACTACTTTGGGCACTTTCTGTTCAAGCATCATTTCAAGCGTTACACCTTTCTTTTTCCAATAGTAGCCATGGCCAAGATAAATAACCATCATTGGCAATATTTTATCAAGCACATAGACAAATTTGCTTTCTTCATCTTTTCTAGATTCATAAGATTGAATAAGTGAATGTAGTTCTTTAAATTCAGTAAATTCTTTTTTGACTTGCTTAGCTGCGCGCACTTCCCTATCATGTTTATTTTCTTTTTGTTTTTTATCAGTAAAGTAAATAGGCGTATCTCCGGCGTATACCTCAACGAGATCATGAACGAGTGCATATTGAAGTACCTTATTGATATCAAGCTTCCACTTGTGAGATGAAATAATATACCAACCAACTATTGCAAGCTGATAACTATGTTCTGCATCATTTTCACATCGCTTCTCTTGAGATAACAGCAGATCCCGCTCAAGCCTCCTAAATTTATTGGTAAACTCAACAAAGTTCAGAATTTTTTTAAGCGAGCTCATGTTGAGAGATTATTTTTTCACCGTCCAGCCATCCTTGAGGAATTGGTCGAGTTTTTTGAATTTGATCTCTTTTTCTTCAGAGCCTTTAGTGACTATAATTTTGTCGTTGCGGCCGAGTGTTTCTGCAGTATGAACGGCCATGACGGTTGGGTTTTGATCTCGAATTGCATCGGTACTCACGTCAGAGCCGCCAATAAGCTGGGCTTGGCGCTGAACCTCGCGGAGTTTGCGTTCTTCATCCTGAAATGCGCCGGCGCCGATCGTTGGCACAAGCGACATGACTTGATTATTGATACTTTCTTGCATTTCTTTATACAAGCGGAGACCTTCTTTCTTGTATTCAACCAATGGATCTCGCTGGCCATATGCGCGGAGATTAACCGATGATCGGGCATATTCCATGAGCTCAAGGTGATCGATCCAGTGATTATCAATTGTCTGGAGCAATAAGCGACGCAATGTTTTGTAGAATTCTTCTTCACCAAGCAGCTGCTTACGTTCATCAATGAGTTTCTTTGTCTCATCATCAGCATTCTCCAAGGTCAGCAATTCTTCCAAAATGGATTTGAGCTCTTCTCCTTCTCCAAGCAAGACTTTTCGGCGGCGTTCATAAATACTTTTTCGCTGGGTATTCAAGACGTCATCGTATTCAAGGGTATGTTTTCGGGAATCAAAGTGGAATCCTTCAATTTTTGTCTGAGCAGATTCAAGCGCTCGGGTGATCATTCGGTTTTCGATTGGTTCATCTTCCTTCACCCCGAGTCGTCCCATAAGCCCCTTGATCATATCTGAGGCAAATACACGCATGAGCGAGTCTTCGAGCGATACAAAGAATTGCGTCTCACCTGAGTCACCCTGTCGGCCTGAGCGGCCTCGCAACTGGTTATCGATTCGTCGAGCATCGTGCCGTTCTGTACCCAAGACAAACAAACCGCCGATCTTTCGTATCTCTTCGCGGAGCTCATCTGATGCATCAGGTCCTCCTAGTTTAATGTCCACACCTCGGCCGGCCATGTTGGTAGCAATCGTTACCGCACCCTTTCGTCCTGCCTGGGCGATAATTTCTCCTTCTTTTTCGTGGTTCTTTGCGTTGAGGATCTGATGCGGTACACCTTCAGTCTGCAAAAATTGTCCGAGAAGTTCATTTCGTTCGATCGAAACCGTACCCACAAGCACTGGCTGACCTATTTTATTTAATTCTTTAACTTTTTTAGCAACAGCCTTAAACTTACCCATTTCAGTTTGAAAAATAAGATCATTCTTATCAAGTCGAGAAATCTGCTTGTTGGTTGGAATTGAAATCACATCAAGCTTGTACACTTTCATAAATTCTTCTTTCGAGGTCAGAGCTGTACCGGTCATGCCTGCAAGTTTTTTGTAGAGTCGGAAATAGTTTTGAAATGTGATCGAAGCGTAGGTTCGAGTTTCTTTCTGGATTGCTGTGCCTTCCTTTGCCTCAACAGCCTGGTGCAAGCCTTCAGACCAGCGTCGGCCCGGCATCATACGTCCGGTAAATTCATCGACAATGATCACTTCATTGTTTTTAACCACGTATTCTTTGTCTTTTTTAAACAACGCTTTGGCACGAACCGCTGTTTCGAGGTGATGGACATACTTAATTCCCTTGTCGGTATAGATATTTTCAACACCAAGAGCTTTCTCAGCCTTGTTGATACCTTCATCGGTCAACGTAATTGCCCGGAACTTCTCATCGATCTCATAATCAGTACCTTCAGAGAGTTTGTCGGAAATTTTCGCAAAAGTTACGTACAAATTCTCAGATTCTGTCGTTGGAGCAGAAATAATAAGCGGGGTACGTGCTTCGTCGATCAAAATCGAGTCGATTTCATCGACAATCGCAAAATTAAAATCACGCTGACGAATAGTATTTACATCGTATTCAATATTATCTCGAAGATAATCAAATCCATATTCATTATTTGTGCCGTAGGTAATATCAGCAGCATATGCTTCACGCCGTGTTGATGGACGCAAAAAATCGTACATCACTTTAAATGATGCAACGTCATCGCGCTTTTCATCGAGCTCCTTATCTGCCTGCGCAGACAGGTGTGATGCATCATAGAGATATGAAGCATCATGGGTAATCGCACCAACACTTAATCCAAGTGCATTATAAATTTGCCCCATCCAGACTGAGTCACGGCGTGAAAGATAGTCGTTTACGGTGACAACATGCACACCCTTCCCGGTTAATGCATTTAAATACGCAGGCAAGGTTGCAACGAGTGTTTTACCTTCTCCTGTACGCATTTCGGCAATATTGCCTCGGTGCATCATAATGCCTCCAATAAGTTGTACATCGAAATGTCTCTGGCCGAGGGTGCGTTTTGCCGCCTCACGAACTACCGCAAAGGCCTCAGGTAAAATATCATCCAAGGTCTTACCCTCTGCCAATTGTGCTTTAAAATAGGCAGTTTTAGCCTTTAATTCATCATTGCTGAGCCCCGTTACCGTACTTTCTAAACTATTAATTTTTTCAACTAAGGGCTGAACCGTGCTGACTGTTTTTGTATTTTGATCACTAAAAAGGTTTTTCAATCCAAACATAGAAGGCCATAATAACACAAAACCCCATGGCTCGAAAGTCGTGGGGTTTTGTAAGAAGTTCTTCCGCAGTTTGCGGATAGAAGACTATCGTCGTCGCTTTGCAGTTTTCTTCTTTCCTGCTTTTTTTGTAGTCTTCTTCTTTGTTGTCTTCTTTGCTTTTTTCTTAGCTGCCATAGTTCGTAACAAGTTATGAGTAACAATGTCTACACCCATTCAATTATCGACCTTTTTTACTGACCTAATAATTGACGAATGAGTTCACTAATAATTATCACTCACAAAAAATATTTGCACAATCATTTTTAAAAATAATTTGTGGATAACTTTTTTATTTTTATTTTTAAAAAAATTATTTTATTTTTATTTTTTGTAATTTATTTTTTATTTTTTATTAAAATTTTATTTTACGTTGTATTTATTATGTTTTTTAGATGATTTCCCCTATTATGTGCACTTCCCGTTCAAGAATAATATTAGTTTTTTCTTTCACACATGCAATCATTTTTTCAGAAAGTGAAAAAATTTCATTTGCAGTTGCACCATTAAAATTCACAAGCACAAGAGCTTGAGTTTTATATACACCAACATTTCCAACGCGGTAGCCTTTAAATCCGCACAACTTATCGAGTAACCAGGCTGCGGGGATTTTGATAGAAACACCATCCCCTTGCCCTTCCTTGGAAAAGGAAGGGTGACTTGCAGTAGTAAATCCAGGCAAATCTGGATACTGTTTTTTTAATTCATTAAATTGGATTTCCGCAATAATTGGATTCTTGAAAAAAGATCCTGCTGTGCCAACGTGACGAACATCAGGCAGCTTCGCTGTTCGAATTGCAATGACAATATCTCGAATTTTTTGCAGATTTATTTCTACAACATTATTATTTTTAATATATTCGGCGACATCTTTATATTCTGTGCTTAATTTACCTTCCCTCGATAAAGAAAATGCCACTCGAGTAATAATATATTTTTTTCCTTCAGGTGTTTTGAATATACTGTCGCGATAGGCAAAAGCGCATTGTGCATTACTAAGCTTCTCCACCTCCCCAGTTTCGATATTTAATACTTCCACCCATGAAATACTATCCTTCGCTTCAACACCATATGCGCCAATGTTTTGCACGGGTGCTGCACCAACACTCCCTGGAATAAGTGAGAGATTTTCTATTCCATATAAACCGTGTTCCACCATCTTGCCTACAAACTGATCCCAGTCTTCCCCTGCCCCAGCAATCACTTCTACTTTATTACCATCAACTTCTCTTGTTTCAATTCCTTGTATCTCTATTTTAATTACCAATCCAGGGAATCCCTGATCCGACACAAGAATATTCGATCCACCACCCAAAATAAATATCTGCAATAATTTCTCTTTTGCAAACGCAACAGCTTCTTTAAGTTCTTCAGTACTTGTGACCACCACAAAATAACGGGCTGGTCCGCCGATATGAAACGTAGTAAGGTCTTTTAGAGAAATGTTTTCTTGGATCATACCTGTATCAAAGCAAACAGCACATGATTTTGCGCTTTCTTAAAATAACTTCTTCCCTGCTTTGATATCTTTAATATATCCTTCAAGCTCTGCTTTTAATTCCGGATTGAGTGTAATTGCCTTTTCGAGTGAAGCAATGGCATTTTTATTATCATTTGCATAAATATAGGCTACAGCAAGTGAAATATGCAGCTGTGGATTTGCCGGAT